>CAYMQR010000177.1:0-9090 GCA_964392195.1 uncultured bacterium
AACGAGCGGCCCGCGCCGTCCTCGAAGTAACCGGGCGTGAAGACCACGGTGCGCGGGCCCAGCGCGGACAGACGCCGGGACAGCTCGTCGCTGGGAAGCGCGGCGAGGTGCTCGACCGAGACCCGCCGCTGGAAGGCGGGTTCCTCTCGCCGCAGGCGCTCCTCCTGACGGCGATCGCGCGGCGCCCGCCCGGTCACGATCACCAGATGCTCGGTGGCGGGCTGCAAGCGCAAGGCTTGATCGATGGTGCCCGAGAAGTCGAAGTCCGCAGGGACCCCGATCACGTCGCGGGGAAGCGGCTCGAGCGAGAGCAGATCGCTCCGGTCCACCGCGGCGTGGACCACCGGCACACCGGGAAAGAGCGTCTCGCGGTGGTCGAGCAGAAAGCGCAGCGCCTCGCCCGCGGCGACCACCACCACCGCGGGGGGGCGGGAGGCGTACTTCTCGCGCAGATAGCTCTCCATGGCGCGGAGGTAGTCCGGACCGTCGAAGCGCGGTTGATCGAGGAACTCCTCGAACACGTCGATGGTGCCGCGGCCCCGTGCCGAGAGTGACTCGCGGAACGCCGCCTCGAACTGGACGTTCGCGGGCAGCAACCGGCTGTGCGAGTAAAGGACCAGGACGCTCGGCGCGGGCTCGACCGCCCGCACCCAGCGGCCACCGCCGACCACCAGGCCGAGGGCGACCGCCAGCGATCCCATGCGGTGTCGAACCGACCGCGAGATCGGGGCGAAAGGCGCGGTCGGGCGCTTCGACATCGACGCGCTCCTACGCCCCGCTCGACGCGGCGGTGGCCTGGCGACCCCGCCATTTGAGGTAGATCCCCGACACGATCGCCGCGCTGATCAGGTACGCGAGCACCGCCGCGACCGCGCGCGGGTTCGGCACCACCGCCGCGGCGAGCATCGCGATCCCGACGTGGCGCATCGCGCACGACACGGCCAGCGCCGTCCGGTCGCCCGGGTCCGGCCCCCCGAGCACGTGCCCCACCGCGAGCGCGATCAGCGTCATCGCGAGCAACGCGATCATCGGCTCGGGCCCGAGCGCGACCAGAAGATGGCCGTGCACACCGAGCAGCCCGACCACCCCGACCAGCAGCGCGACGCCGGCGGTCGCGGTGATCGCGTGCGCCAGCCGGTCCGCCATCGACGGCAGGGCGCGCCGCAGCGCGATGCCGATCAGCATCGGACCGAGGAAGGCGCGCGCGATGATGCGGGCCAAGGCCACCGGGCTCACGCTGGTGTCGCGGCCGAGCACGGCCGCGAGGATCTGCGCCCACACCGGCACCGCGACGATCGCCACCAGCGCGGAGGTCGCGACCAGGCTGAAGACGTAGCCGCCTCGACCCAGGTTCATCAGCCGGCGCGGCAGGAGCGGCGCGCCGGCCGAGATCGCGAGGACCGTCACGGCGATCTTCACCGGCGGGCTCATCGGCACCAGCTTCGCCATGGTCAGGATCACCACCGGCACCACGACGTACATCGCGAGCAGCGACCGGCCCAGCAGCGCGGGCCTGCGCCACAGGTACGTCAGGTCGTCGAGCGTCGACGCGAGGCCGATCCCGAGCACCAGCAACGTCACCGCGAGCTGGACCACCAACAGCAACACACCGGTGATTTCCATTGCCTCCTCCGCCCTCGCCGCTCAGCGACCGATCAGCGCCCGCGCCTCGCTCTCGCGGCCCCGCCGCGCGAGGAAGTCGGCGAGCGCCATCTTGGCATCGGTGCTCGACGGGTCGAGCTGGCGCGCGCGCCTCAGCAGCGCCTCGGCCTCGGCGTCGCGTCCCACCCGCGCGAGCGCGAGCCCGGCGTTGAACGCGGCGCGCCCGTTGCCGGGCATCGCCGCCGCCGCGCGCGCCAGCAGACCCGCCGCCTCCTCCATCGACCCGGTCTCGGCGACCAGCAAGCCGAGCGCGTAGCTCGCCTCCGGCAGCCCGGGGTCGCGCGCCACCACCTCGCGCAGCAGCCGCTCGGCCTCGCCGTGCTCGCCGCGGCGCGCCAGCAGCGAGGCGAGGTTGACCTTGGAGGGCGCCGCGAGCGGGTCCACCGCGATCGCGCGGCGGTACGCCGCCTCGGCCCGCGCGTCGTCGCCGCGACGCTCGTGGAAGAGGCCGAGGTCGTGCCCCGCGAACGCGAAGTCGAGGGAGCGCTCCATCGCCGCGACGTATTCGGCGGTCGCGCCGCGCAGCCTCACACGGGTGTCGGCGTCGAGGCGCGTCTCGTCCACCCCGGCGAGCCGCGCGGCCGCCTCGACCCGCACCGCTCGCACCGGATCGGCGAGCAGCGGCGCGAGCGCCGCCAGCCCCTCGGCGGTGTCGGCGGATGGCAGCGCCGCGACCGCCGCGTGACGAAGCCACGGCTCGGGATCGGCGAGCGCCGCGCGGAACGCGGCGTCGACCTCGGTGCCCACCTGGCTCGCCAGCAGCGACACCGCCGTGGCGCGGGCGATCACCGGCTCGCGCCGATCCCCCGCCAGCGCCACCAGCGCGCCGCGCGCCGCGGGATCGCCGCGCCGACCGGCCGCGAGCGCGGTGCCGAAGTGCGGCGCGTGCTCGCCGCCGTACCAGCGGTCGTAGGCGCCCTCGACCCACTCGAGCGGCCGGTCCGCGTGGCAACCCGCCTGGCTGCAGGCGTTGGGGACGCCGATCGTCCGCGTGAGATCGGGGCGCGGCACCCGCAGGCTGTGGTCGGCGCGGCGATGCACGCCCATGTAGGTCGACCTGGGCATGTGGCACGAGACACAGCGCGTCGCCTCGGCCGCCGCGCCGGCGGCGCCTCCCGCGCGATCGGCCCCGCCGTGGTGGTGGTGGCTGGCGGCGGCGTAGCGTCCGGGCGAGTGGCAGCGCACGCACGGCGCGTCACCGACCGCCGCCTTCAGGCTGTGCGGGTCGTGGCAATCGCCGCACCGCACGCCGCGCCGGTACATCTTGCTCTGCACGAACGAGCCGTACTCGAAGTCCTCGTCCTGGATCTGGCCGTCGGCGTGGTAGACACCCTCGCCGAGCGCGACCGGCAGGTAGCCGTCGAGGAGCTCGGTGCGGCGCGGATCGGAGTCGGCGAGCTCGGTGCGGCGCGCGTGGCACGGCGCGCACACCTCGACCGCGGCCCGCGGCGTCAGCCCGGAGGTGCGGCGAGTGAGCCCGCGATCCGCCAGCGGCGCGCGCTGCGCCGCGGGCGTCCCCTCCCACGCGACGTGCCGCGAGGCCGGGCCGTGACAGGCCTCGCAGCTCACGTCGATCTCCGACCACGTCGTGGCGTAGGTGTCCGCGGCCGGGTCGTAGCCCTTGCGGACGTGGGTCGAGTGGCACGACGCGCACATGCCGTTCCAGTTCTGGCCGCGCTGCGTCCAGTGCAGCCAGTCGTCGCCGGCGATCGAGTGGCCGGCATGCAGCGAGAACCAGCGCCGCCCGGCGACGTCCCACGCCACCGGGAAGGCCTGCAGCCGGCCGCCGGGAAAGTGGACGAGGTACTGCTGGAGCGGGTCCCAGCCGAAGGTGTATGCGACCTCGAAGGTCGCGGCGCGACCGTCGGGCATCGTGGCCTCGATCCAGTACCGGCCGTCGCGGCGGAAGAACCGGGCGCGCTCGCCGTCGCCCTCGAACACCACGTCCGAGAAGTCGCCGCGCACCGTCTCGGCGCTCGCCTCGGTCATCGCGAGGTCGTGGTGCGAGCCGGCCCAGGCGCGCACCTCGGCCTCGTGGCAGCGCGCGCACGCCGCGCGCCCCACGTAGCTGGGCTCGGGTGCGACGAGCGCCCGGTGTGCGCGGACCTCGGCCGCCCGCCACGCGCGCGAGCCCACGGCGGCGGCGCCCGCCAGCACCACCAACGCTCCCGCCACCAGCATCGCGCGCCGGCGCGCGAGCGGGGGCCGAGGTGCGGGAGGTGCGGGAGGTGCGGGCTTCACGGGCGGGCGGGGGGCAGCCGGATCACGACGGCCCCCCGGCGTGGCCTCGCCGTGGTCCGCGTGCGGCGCGAACCCTAGCGCAATTCAGGGCGCTCGGCCCGCTCGCTCACACTCCCGGATTGAGCCGGACCAGCGCGGCGTTGAGCGCCGCCGCCACCGTCACCCACGCCAGGTACGGCACCAGCAGCAGCCCGGCGGTGCGCTCGACGCGCCAGAAGAGCGCGAGCGTCGCCGCGATCGCGAGCCACAGCGCCACCACGTCGGCGAGCGCCAGCAGCGGCCGGTGCAACCCGAAGAAGAGGTACGACCACAGCGCGTTGAGCGCGAGCTGGAGCGCGTAGACCGCGAGCGCCAGCGGCGCGCCCGCGAACCCGGCGCGCCGCCACACCCGCCACGCCGCCACCGCCATGAGCACGTAGAGGGTCGTCCAGATCGGCGCGAACACGCCGTCCGGCGGCGTCCAGCTGGGCTTGGCGAGGGCCGCGTACCAGGCGCCGGGCAGGAAGCGCGCTCCCACCGCCGCCGCCGCGAACGACGCCGCCAACCACCCGATCAGACCCAGCGCCTGCCGCTTGCGATCCATCGCCGCCCCCCTTTGCCGCTCACACCAGCGTGCCTTTGCGCGCGAGGCGCGCCAAACCGAGCGCCGCGCGACGGTTCCGATTGCTCGCCCGGACGCGGGCGGGTAGCATCCTCGATGGCCGCGCGCACCGAGCCGCGGCGCTCGCGAATGCGACCCCTCACCGTCGACTCCATCACCAAGATCCTGGTCGACGCCGGGATCATGACCCCGGACCAGCGCCTCGAAGCCACCATCAAGGAGCGCGTCCAGCGTCACCGGCTGCTGTCGGACGCGCGCAAGCTGGCGGCGCAGACCCGCACCACCCCGCCGTCCCCCTCCGACATCAGCGCCGTCGACATCATCGCGGGGTTCGCGTTCCCGCGGCTGGGCGCCAAGCGCGGCGAGAAGATCGACGAAGAGACGGTGATGCGCGCTCTCGCCGACTCGGCGGGGCTCGAGTTCGTGCGCATCGACCCGCTCAAGCTCGACGCGCAGCTCATCACGCGCGTGGTGTCGAGGCCGTTCGCGCGCCGCCACTCGATCATCCCGCTCAGCCTCGACAAGCGCCTGCTCACGGTCGCCACCGCCAACCCGTTCGACGACGAGATGGTGCGCAACCTGCGCGCGGTGTCGTCGTACGACATCCGTCCGGTGGTCAGCACCAAGAGCGACATCCTCAAGACCATCACCGAGTTCTACGGCTTCCGCACCTCGGTGAAGGCGGCCGAGAAGGAGCTCAAGCCGGGTGTCGACCTCGGCAACCTCGAGCAGCTCGTCCAGCTCCAGAGCGACCGCGAGCTCGAGGCCACCGACAAGCACGTCATCAACGCCGTCGAGTACCTGCTGCGCTACGCCTACGACCAGCGCGCCAGCGACATCCACATCGAGCCCAAGCGCGAGCAGTCGGTGATCCGGCTGCGCATCGACGGAGTGCTGCACAACGTCCACACCATGCCGCGGGTGGTGCACAACGCGATCGTGTCGCGCATCAAGATGCTGGCGCGCCTCGACATCGCCGAGCGGCGGCTGCCGCAGGACGGGCGTTTCAAGACCACCGCCGCCGGCGAGGAGGTGGAGCTGCGCGTCTCGACGCTGCCGGTGGCGTTCGGCGAAAAGACCGTGCTGCGCATCTTCGACCCCGAGCGCTCGAGCTACGACATCCAGGACCTGGGCTTCTTCGAGCGCGAGCGGCGGCTCTTCCTGCGCATGCTGGAGCGGCCCCACGGCATGATCCTGGTGACCGGCCCCACCGGCTCGGGCAAGACCACCACGCTCTACGCCGGCATGCGCATGCTCGCCAGCGACGAGCGCAACGTGACGTCGCTGGAAGACCCGATCGAGATGGTGTTCGAGGAGTTCAACCAGGTCCTGGTCCAGCCCAAGATCGGCATCACCTTCGCCTCCGCGCTGCGCCACGTGCTGCGCCAGGACCCGGACGTGATCATGGTCGGCGAGATCCGCGACGCCGAGACCGCCACCAACGCGGTCCAGGCCGCCCTCACCGGCCACCTGGTGATGTCGACGCTGCACACCAACGACGCCATCGAGGCCCTCACCCGCTTGGCCGACCTCGGCATCGAGCCGTTCCTGGTGGCGTCGAGCCTGACCGGCGTGGTCGCGCAGCGGCTGCTGCGCACGATCTGCGTCGAGTGCAAGCGCGAGCGCAAGCTCGACCTCGACGAGTGGCGCGCCCTCGGGCTGCGCGACACCTCGCCCACGCCGATGCTGGTGTTCGAGGGCGAGGGCTGCACGCGCTGCCGCGGCACCGGCTACTACGGCCGCACCTCGGTGGTCGAGATGTTCGAGGTCACCGACGAGGTCGCGAGCCTGATCCGCAGGAGTGCGGGCGCCGACAAGATCCGCAAGGCGGCGATCAAGGACGGCATGCGCTCGCTGCGCGAGGCCGCGGTGCTCAAGATGATCAAGGGCGAGACCACGTTCGAGGAGGTGGTGCGGGTCACCACCTCGCCCGAGGCGCTCGGCGACACCGCCGACCAAGAGCCGATCCTGACCGCCCAGCCGCGCGCGCGCGGCTGAGTTCCGCGAGCTGCTTCCGGCCCGCCTCGCCCCACCCGAGGAGATCGTCATGGCCCCCGTGCGTACCGTTGGGGTGATCGGCGCCGGCAGCTTCGGCACCTCGCTCGCGGCCCTGCTCGCCGACAAGGGGCTCGCGGTGACGTTGTGGAGCCACGGCGAGGACTCGGCGCGGGCCATCCGCGAGGCGCGCGAGAACAAGGTCTACCTGCCGGGTATCCGCCTGCCCGACGCGCTCGACGTCAGCACCGACCTGGCCGCGGTGGTGGCCGGGAAGGACATGGTGGTGTCGGTGCCGCCCTCGCACGTGGTGCGCGAGCTGTGGGGGCGCGCCGCGCGCCACCTCGGCGCCGAGACGGTGGTGGTGAGCGCGTCCAAGGGCATCGAGGTCGACACCGGGTTGGTGATGTCGCAGGTGCTCGAGCAGGTGCTGCCGCTGCCCAACCGCGGGCGTCTCGCGTTCCTGTCGGGGCCGAGCTTCGCCCGCGAGGTCGCCCAGCACATGCCCACCGCGGTGGCGGTCGCCGCCGCCAACGACAGCGTCGCGCGCACCGTCCAGGAGGCGTTCGCCACGCCCTACTTCCGGGCCTACACCAACGACGACGTCATGGGGGTCGAGGTGGGCGGCGCTCTCAAGAACGTGGTGGCGATCGCGTGCGGCGTGAGCGACGGCCTCGGCCTCGGCTACAACTCCCGCGCCGCGATCATCACCCGCGGCCTCGCCGAGATCACGCGCCTCGGCATCAAGCTCGGCGCCAAGCCGCTCACCTTCGCCGGCCTCGCCGGAATGGGCGACCTGGTGCTGACCTGCACCGGTGACCTGTCGCGAAACCGCACCGTCGGCATGCGCCTCGGCAAGGGCGAGAAGCTCGACGACATCCTGGGCTCGATGCGCATGGTGGCCGAGGGAGTGCGCACCACCCGCTCGGCCTACGAGCTCGCGCTCAAGGTCTACGTCGACATGCCGATCACGGCGCAGGTCTACGCGATGCTCTACAAAGGTCAGTCCCCCGCCAAAGCGGTCGCGGCGCTGATGAGCCGCGATCTCAAGCCGGAGCTCGCCGGCATCGCGTGGTGAGACCGCGGCGCCTCGGCGTGCTGCGCGCCGGCGCTCGGCGGCCACCGTGCCGGGCGGGCGCCGCCGATCGGTTGCGGCGGGTGACGGTCTCCCCTAGGATGGCGCCCCGCGCGCCGCACCCCGGCGCTCGAGACCGGTCCGCCCCGCAGGAGCCCGCATGAACTTCGACCCGCTCTACGACCTGATCGACTGGCTCAACGCGACCCAGATCGGCGGGGGTCTGACGGCCTTCCACCTGGTGATGGCGCTGGTCACGATCGTGGTCGGCTACTCGATCATCAAGGGGCTGCTGCCGGCGGGCAAGAAGAAGGACTACCTGATCGACGTGATGTGCAACGACTGCGGCTGGGTCGGCCAGGTGAGCAAGTTCACGAAGGTGTGCCAGCAGTGCAAGTCGCTGGCGGTCCGGATGATCAAGCCCGAGGAAGCCGAGGTCGCGAAACGTCGCCAAAGGGCTCGCAAGCGCTGACGAAGCCCCCCGCCACGAGCCTTCCGTCACCCCACCGACGGTTGGCACGCGAATCGCATTACGGCGACGAATCGTTGGCAGCTAAAAATCGGCTCTGGTAGATTGACCCCGGATTCGTTCCCGACGAAGGCCACACCAGCCATCGCACCGCACGCCTGATCCCGCGAGGACGCGACTCGTGAAGACCGCCATCGTCTCGGACATCCACTCCAACATCGAAGCGTTGCAGGAGTGTCTGAAACGCGTCGATGAAGAGGGGGTCACCGAGATCGTGAGCCTCGGCGACATCGTCGGTTACAACGCCAACCCCAACGAGTGCCTCGACATCGTCCGCGAGCGCAACGTGCTCTCCATCATGGGGAACCACGACGTGTGCGCCGCCGGGCTGCGCGAGCCGATCGACTTCAACCCGATCGCGCGCGACGCCATCCTCTGGACCCGCCGGGTCCTGACCGCCGAGAACAACCACTTCTTGACGGTACTGCCAGATGCCCGACGGGTTCAGGACCGTTTTCTCATGGTCCATGGCGCGGTGACACATCGAGACAATTACATCTTCAACGAGTTCGACGCCCGCGAGAGCTTCGAGCTGATGATCGAGAAGCACCCCGGCGTGAACGTGTGCTTCTTCGGTCACACACACCGCGGGATCATCTACCGGCTCATCGACGGCCGCATCGAGGCGTTCGAGGAGTCCGAGGACGTCGACGTTCAGCTCGACAACGCCTCGCTGTGGCTGATCAACCCGGGCAGCGTCGGCCAGCCCCGCGACGGCGACCCGCGCGCCTCGTTCGTGACCTACGACGACCAGAAGAAGATCGTGAGCTACCACCGCATCGACTACGACGTCCCCAAGTCGAGCCGCAAGGTGGTGAACGCCGGCCTCCCGCCCCAGCTCGGGCAGCGGCTGCTGCTGGGCATCTGAGCTTCTCGGGGGGCTGTTCCAGCCCCCCGCCCGCCCGAACTGAATTCGGGCGGGGCCCACCCCCGCGGCGGGGAGCGCTGGTCGCCGGCGGGCCGCTGGCCAGCGCCGAGAGCCAAGCC
>CAYMQR010000178.1:0-9050 GCA_964392195.1 uncultured bacterium
CGTGAGGGTCGGTGGTCGCGGCCGCTGATGCGCCGCGTACCGATGGAGACGGACGAATTCGGGAGTCCTTACACCCCCGCGCGCCGACGGAAGCGCGAGAACTGGAAGCGCTGGATCGATCCGCCGGGTGTGATGTGCTCGACGGTGCGAGCCTCCTCGAGGTGAAGCTCGGCGCCGAGCTCGGCCGCGAGGCTCGCGGGCGAGTAGCGCGCCACCACGAGCCCGCTGCAGCGCTCGGGCCCGTCGAGCGCGAAGGTCGCGACGATCACGCACGCCCCCGGGCGGGTGTTGCGGAGGAGCTGGGCACGGTAGGCGGCGCGCAGGCCCGGGTCCGTCAAGAAGTGGAAGACCGCGCGGTCGTGCCACACCTCGTACGGGCCGCCGAGGTCGGCGCTCGTCACGTCGCCGGCGATCCAGTGGACCTCGCTCGCGCGCTCGCCGAGGCGCGCCTGCGCGTGGTCGAGCGCGCCCGCCGCGAGGTCGAGCACGGTGACGTCGCGGAACCCGCGCCCGAGCAGATGGTCGACCAGGGTGGACGCGCCGCCACCCACGTCGAGGACGCGGGCGCTTGGCGGGTGGCCGCCGGCCGCGATCAGCTCGAGGGACGGCTCGGGGCTCTCTTGGTACCAGCTCACCGCGAACGGCGATCTCTCGCGATAGACCTTCTCCCAGTGCGTGCGGCGCTCGGCTGCGGCATCGTTCGTCATCGGCGCGCTCCTCACGGCGAAGCGTAGCCCGCGCTGCGAGGCGTGGGCGCCCTGCTAGACTCGGCGCCTTTCGAGAAGGCGCGGTCGCGCCAAGCGGCGCGGGAGGCGGGACAGGATGAAGATCGCGGTGCTGGGTGGGACGGGGAAGATCGGCTTCGGGCTGGCGATGCGCTGGGCTCGCGCCGGCGAGCACGTGACGATCGGCTCGCGCGCCGCCGAGAAGGCCACCGCGGCGGCGGCCGAGGCGAGCGCCAAGTGCGGCGCCACGGTGCACGGCGCGACCAACCGCGATGCGGCCGCGGCGGCCGACGTCGTGGTGCTCGCCGTGCCCTTCGAGGCGCAGGCCGGCACCCTCACCGACGTCCACGACGCGGTGCAGGGCAAGCTCTTCGTGACCGCCGTGAACCCGGTCGATCCGGCGCGGCTGCACGTCGCGATCCTGCCGCCCGAGGGCTCGGCCACCGAGCAGGCGCAGCGCCAGCTCGGCGCCGGCGTGAAGGTCGTCGCGGCGTTCCAGACCGTGCCGTCGTTCGTCGCGCGCGAGTTCAAGCTCGACTACGAGGGCGACGTGCTGGTGTGCGGCGACGACGCCGCTGCCAAGGAGGCGACCCGCGCGCTGGTCGAGAAGGCCGGCTTCCGCGCCTTCGACGCCGGCCCGCTCGCCAACGCGTACGTCGTGGAGGGGCTGGTCTCGCTCAGCCTCGCGATCAAGAAGGTCCACCCGCTCAAGCGCCTCGGCTTCCGGGTGGTGGGCACGCCTGCGTGACGAGGTCACGGTCGCCGCGGCGCGTGGCGGCGAGGATGGCGCCGGCGTGAGCGAGGGGCCGGCGAATCCGTCACCGCGGCTGTGGCCGCCGGGCTTCTGGTATCCGATCGTCGACTCGGCGCGCCTGCGCGGGCGGCCGCTCGGGCTGCGCCGCTTCGGCCAGCGGATCGTGTTGTGGCGGGGACCGGGCGGGCGCGTGGCCGCGTTCCGCGCGGCGTGTCCGCACCGCGGCGCCGACCTGAGCACCGGTCGGGTGGTGGAGGGTGCGCTCGAATGCCCGTTCCACGGCTTTCGGTGGGCGGAGTCGGGACGCTGCACGCTGACGCCGTGTGAAGGGCAGGACGCCGCCATCTCGCGGCGCCTCGACGCGCTCCCGTTGCGGGTGCACGAGCGCGCCGGCCTGGTGTGGCTGTGGTGGGGAGAGCCGGCGGCCGCCGCCGGCGAGCCGCCGTGGTTCGACGGGCTCGCCGAGTCGGCGGCGGGTACGACGACCACCAGCTACGAGTGGCCGCTCTCGTTCCCGCGCATGATGGAGGCGATCCTCGACCTCCACCACTTCCCGTTCGTGCACGCGGCGTTCGCGCGCGGCGCGGGGCCCCGCCTCGACCCCTACCGCGCGGTCCTCGACGGCGAGCTGATCCGCGTCGAGGGACGGCTGCGCGCCGAGAGCGGTACTGGCCCGACGCAGGACTTCCGTACCAGCGTCCGCTTCCCGGCGGTCATGCTCTCCGAGACCCAGGTGCCGGTGATCGTGCTGGCGGCGCCGATCGACGACCGCCAGGTGTGGCTGCACCTGCGCTTCTACCCGCGCGCGGGGCTGCCGCCGGTCGCCGGGCGGCTCTACTCGTGGGCGCTCAAGTGGGCCGAGAAGCTGCTGATCTTCCCGGCCGACAAGCGGGTGCTGCTGCCGACCGAGCCGGCGCTCAGCGGCGAGGACGCCAACGTGCTGGTCCACGCCGACGGCGCGATCGCGCTCTGGTACAAGCTCGCGGCTCGCGCGTTCGACGCGGCGGGCGCGGGGCCCGGCGCGAGCGCCACCGCCGGGTCGAGGGCGTAGAGGCCGCACCGCGACGCCACGTAGAGGCGGTCGCGGTGCGGGTCGCGGCGCACCTCGCGGACCTTGCTGCCGATCGAGGTGCGCGCCTTCACCGCGCCGCTCGACGGATCGATGCGGCGCAGCTCGCCGTTCACGTAGTTGCCGATCACCACGTCGCCGTCCGCGAGCCAGTCGAACCACCAGCCGCCGAAGCCCATCGGCAGCTTGCGCACCAGCGCGAGGGTCTTCGCGTCGCGCACCGCGAGGCGGCCGTGGAACGACATCGCCACCCACAGCTCGCGTCCGTCCGGCGACAGCCTGAGCCCCCGCGACGGCGACAGCCACTCCGCGGCGAACACCCGCTCGAGGCCGTCGTACGAGAGCGCTTGCCAGGTGCAGGTCCCGGACGAGTTGCCGGCCACCACCACGCCGGAGTCGGGCAGCACCACGATCCGCGACGGCGCGCAGTTGGTCGGCAGGCAGGCGTTGGTCTTGTCGAGCTCGAGACCCGCGTAGGCCTGGCGCAGCTCGTCGGCCGAGGGCGCCGCGGCGGTCACGTGGCCGTCGGTGCGGCGGGCCGTCGCCACGTCGATCGCCGCGACGCAGCCGGGCTCGCGCTCGAAGCCGACCAGCACCCGCCCGGCGCGCTCGTCCCACGCCATCGCGAGCGGGCGCGAGAGCGGGGTCTCGGCGAGCGGCGCGAGCGTGGTGCGATCGACGAAGCGGACCACGTCGCGTCCCATGATCGACACCGCCACCCGCTCGGTGCCCGGGATCGGCAGCGCCTCGATGGCGGGCGCGTCCTCGAGGACGACGCGCTTCTCGGGCTGGTCGGGGAGGAGCCGGATCACCGCGTGGACGCGCGCCGCGCCGGCCTCGGGTCCACACGCGATGAAGAGCGCGCCGTCGCGCGGGTCGACGTCGATCGTGCGGAGCACGTCGCACTCGCCGTCGTAGAGCGGGTCGTCGGTGGGCCGGTCGGCGGTGCGCTCGAAGAGCACGAGCGGCTCGAGTCCCGGCGCGCGCAGCACCTCGTCGCACGAGGTGCCGATCCAGCCGGCGAAGCCGGCGAGGTTGGCGAGACACGACACCGCGAACGGCACCGTCAGCGCGTGCACCGGCGACACGCGCCGTCCGGCGAGCCGCGCCACCGCGAACGCCGCCGCGGCCGCGAGCGCGATCGCCACCGCCCACGGCGCGATGTGAGCCGCCGACCACAGCCCCGGTCCCTGGCTCAGCCCGGTGGCCACCCGCTGGATCACCACGTACCAGGCGAGCACCAGCAGGCGCACGCTGCCGTGCCGTCCGGACCAGCCGCCCGCGCGCGTGAACGCCACCGAGGCCAACGCGTTGACGGCGACCCACGCGGCCACCAGCGCGAACGAGCCGCGTCCCGCGAAGAGCGCCACCGCGAGCACGAACCAGTGCCAGATCCCGACCTCGGCGAGCGCGGCGACGAGCTGGCTCAGGCGTCTCACGGCGGCGGGCTCGCGCGCGGGCCCGCGATTGCAGGCCCTTCCGCATCCGGGATAGCATCCCGCCGCGTTCCCCCCGAGGACGCGCCCCGCGTTGCCCTCGCGTGACCCGTGGAGCGGACCCGCCGGTTCGCGATGCGCCCGTGAGCTCCTTCCTCAGCCTGTTGCGAGCCAAGGTCGCCGAGCGCGGCTGGCTCGCGATCCTCAAGTACCTGGTGCTCAACCCCGTCGAGATGGCGGCGCGGTGGATTCCGTATTCGCCGCTGCGGGTCCTCGTGGTGCGAGCGATGGGCGCGGACGTCGATCTCTCGGTGCTGCTCTACCCCGTCGAGTTCATGAACGTCGACATCGGCAGCTTCCGCAACCTCAGCATCGGCCCGTACTCGCACATCAACGCGCGGGTCATGATCGACCTGCGCGGGCCGGTCCGCATCGGCGAGCGGGTGAGCATCGGCGCGGGCGCCACGATCCTCTCCCACGAGGCGGCGCCACCGCTCTCGCCCATGGCCGAGTTCCTGCCCGAGCGCGTGGACGGCGTGACGATCGAGCGCGGCGCCTACGTCGGAGCCGGCGCGATCGTGCTGTGCGGCGTCACGGTGGGTGAGATGGCGGTGGTGGGCGCGGGCGCGGTGGTCACCAGGGACGTGCCGCCCTACGCGGTGGTCGCGGGCGTACCGGCGCGAGTGATCGAGTGGCTCGATCCCGCGACCAAGCGCTTCGTGCCGACGCCACCCGCGCGCAGCAGTCGCGCCGCCTGACGCGGCGAGCGGCCCGGCCGGAGGCCGGTCGCACTCGATCACGAGGCGAGCAGCGGCGCGGCGAGCGGCGCCGGCGCGGTCTCGGGAGCCCGCCGGCTGGCGCGGAACGCGTACGGCTTGTTGGTCACCAGCGAGACCATCTGCATGAGCCCGTTCCACAGCGAGCGCGGCGGGGCGCGCCGCAGGATGCGCGCGAGCCGCCGCGGGTGGAAGTAGAAGCGCACGTAGCTCGCGCGGATCAGCCGGCCGAGCGGGTAGCCGTAGGCGCGCTCGTACCACGATTCGGCGTTGTGGTAGTCGCCGGTCTCGGGGAGCGCGTGGAGCGCCGCGGCGTCGACGCGCTCGGCGAGCTCGTGGAAGGGCGTGCCCTTCTGCGGCGAGGGCGTGAAGAAGTAGCCGAAGGTGAGGCGGCTCGAGAGCGCGAGGCGCACCGTGCTCTCGATCTCCTCGCGGGTCTCGGTGGGGAAGCCGAGCATGAAGAAGCCGCGCACCATCATGCCGCGGCGATCGGCCTGCTCGATGGCCCACAAGGTCTTCGCGAGGTCGAGGTGCTTGTCGACGAGCTGCTGGATCCGCGGGCTGGCGCTCTCGATCGCCACCGAGAGCGAGTAGGTGCCGCCATCGCGGAGCGCGTCGAGGACCGGTTCGTCGAGGATGTCGGCGCGCAGCCCGCCGGGGATCGCCACGTGGACCCGCCCGCGGTAGCGGCTCGCCAGGCCAGCCATGATCTTCTTCAGCCGCGGGCGGTGCAGGTTGAAGATGTCGTCCACGACGTGCAGCTCGTCCACGCCGAAGCGCTCGTGCAACCACTCGATCTCGCCCAGCACGTGCTCGGCGCTGCGGTGGCGGAACTTCTTGCCGAACACGTCGTGACAGTAGTTACAGCGATACGGACAACCGCGTGAGGTGAAGAGCGAGGCGTAGCGGCGCCCCTTGAGCATGCTGTTGATGTTGGTGAGGCGGGCGTAGCGGTCGAAGTCGATCAGGTCCCAGGCGGGGTAGGGCAGCGCGTCGAGGTCGGTGATGGTGTCGGTGCCGGGCGCCACGTGGACGCCGCCATCGGCGCCGCGGTAGCCGAGCCCGGGCAGGTCGGTGCCGAGGTCCGTGCCGCCGAAATGGCGCTCGAGGGCCTGCGGGAAGACGCGCTCGGCCTCGCCGTCGATCGCCCAGTCGAAGCGCGTCGTGGCGAGGATCTCCTCCACGCGGCGGTGCGGATGCGGACCGCCGAGAACCGTCAGCGTGCGTGGCGAGTGGGCCTTCGCGGCCTCCGCGATGGCTCTCGCGTTGGGGGCCTCGGCGTTGAGCGCCGAGACTCCCACCACGTCGTAGCGGTGGGTGGCGAGGTGGCGGTCGAGGAAGCGGAGGTCGAGCCCCTCGGCGTCCATGTCGAGCACCGTGAGCGCGAGCTCGCGCCCGAAGCGCTCGCGGAGCACCGCGGCGAGCTGCAGGATCCCGAGCGGGGGCCCGGCGATCTTGCTGATCAGCGACTGGCCTGGCTTGACGAGCAGCGCGCGGAGCACACGTCCCCCCGGCGCCCATCGTAGCCGCGCCCGGGCAACGGCGCGACCCCACCGTCGCCGCCGCTCGCCGGCGACGACCCGTTGCGCGCCGCGGGTTTGCGGGCCATTCTCTCGTGCCGCCATGAAACCGCGCCGCCCCCTCTTCGTGTCGTTCGAGGGCGGCGAGGGCGCCGGCAAGACCACACAGATCCGCCTCCTGGCCGAACGCCTCCGGGCGCTCGGCCGCACGGTGACCGAGACCCGCGAGCCCGGCGGCGGGGCGCTCGGGCTGCCGATCCGGAGCTTGCTGCTCGACGCGAAGACCCGAGGTCTCGACCCGATGGCCGAGCTGCTCTTGATCGAAGCCCAGCGCGCGCAGCACGTGCGCGACGTGATCCAGCCCGCGCTCGCGGCCGGTCACGTCGTGCTGACCGATCGATACGTCGACTCGACCACCGCCTACCAGGGCGGCGGGCGGCGCCTCGACGCGAAGCTGGTGCGCTCGCTCAACCGCGTCGCGACCGCGGGCGTGATGCCGGATCTGACCTTGCTGCTCGACGTGCCGGTCGAGCACGGTCTGGCGCGGGCTCGGGCCCGCACCGCGCGCACCGCGGGGGAAAAGGAGGGGCGCTTCGAGGCCGAGGCGCTCGCCTTCCACCACCGGGTGCGGCGCGAGTTCCATCGCCTGGCGCGGTCCGAGCCGCGCCGTTTCCGAGTGGTGCGCGCCGATCGCACGATCGACGAGGTCGCGAGCGAGGTGGCCGCCATCGTGGAGCCTCGCGTGATCCGCGCGCAGCGCCGCTCGGCCCCGAGGAGACGCTCATGAGTGGTTGCGGCACCGGCTGCGGCACGTGTGGAGTTCGCCTGCATCCCGCGGGCAAGCTCCTGCACGCCGAGACCGGCGAGGTCGAGGTCAAGCACGGCGATCGAGTGGTGATCCAGCTCGATCGAGGGCAGACGCTGGCGCGGGTCGTCGCACCCGAGCACGAGCCCAAGAACAAGGTCCCGCTGGCGCGGCTGGTGCGCAAGGCGCGCGACGAGGACCTGGCGCTCGAGCAGCGCAACGAGCAGCGCGCCCACGCCGCGATCCGCCTCGCCGAGCAGAAGCTCCGGCGGCGCCGCATCGACGTGCGGCTGGTGCGCGCCGAGTACATGCTCGACGGCAGCCGGGTGGAGATCTACTACCTCGCCGAGGAGCGCCACGTGCCGGGCGACATCGCGAGCGAGCTCTCGGTCGAGCTCAAGAGCGCGGTCGAGCTCAAGCCCCTCGGCCCCCGCGATCGCGTCAAGATGCACGGCGCGGTGGGCGTGTGCGGGCGCGAGACCTGTTGCTCGAGCTGGATGGAGGACTTCCATCCGGTCTCGGTGAAGATGGCCAAGCTGCAGGACTTCTCGCTCAACGACAGCCGGTTGATGGGGATCTGCGGGCGCCTAAAGTGCTGCCTCGCCTACGAGAACGCCCACTACGACGTGGTGAAGCGCGAGATGCCCAAGGTCGGCACCTTCATCGAGACCGAGCAGGGCGAGGCGCGGGTGTGGGCCCACCACGTGCTCAAGCGCTCGATCGCGGTGCGTCTCGAGGACGGCACCCAGGTGGAGCTGCCGATCCCCGAGGGCGGCTTCCCGCGCGGGCGCCGCTCTCCCGGCCAAGCGCGCCCGCCGGCGCCGGGCGCCGTGCAGCCTGGCGCGCCCCCTCCGGGGGAGCAGCGCCCGGACGCCGTGACGGCGCAGCCCGCGCCGCCTCCCCAGCCAGCGCCGATCGCCGCTCCCGAGCCCGGCGACGAGGGGGAGCTCGAGGAGGCGGTCGGCGAGGAGGCCGCGCTCGAGTCCGGCGCCACCGAGGCGGGGGGCGCGGATGGCCAACCCGGCGAGCCGGACGGCGAGCGTCGCCGTCGCCGTCGCCGTCGCCGCCGCGGAGGACGCGGCGGCAGCGGTGGCCCCCAGGCCGGGGGGGGCGCGTCCGGGGGCGGTGCGCCTCCCGCCTGAAGTCCCGCGTTCGCGGCGGTGATCACCTCGCCACGCGGTGTTCGCGCCGCGGCTGTCTCCTGACCGTTCCTCGTTCGTCCCGTCCGGATCGACCATGACCGAGCCGAGCCCGAAGCGCACGCTGCTCACCTGTGCCTTGCCGTACGCCAACGGCGACATCCACCTCGGCCACATGGTCGAGCACGTGCTCGCCGACATCCACGTGCGCTTCCTGCGCATGACGGGCGCCGAGGTCGTCTTCCTGTGCGCGAGCGACGCCCACGGCAGCCCGATCGAGCTCAAGGCGCGTGAGCTCGGAGTGGATCCCGCCGAGATGGTGGCGCGCTACAACCGCGCCCATCACGCGGACCTCGAGCGCTTCGGCGTCCACTACGACGAGTTCTACACGACCCACTCCGAGGAGACGCGCAAGCACTTGCACGCGATCTTCGAGGGCGCGCGCGACGGCGGCCTCATCTACACCCAGGACGTCGAGGGCTTCTTCTCGGAGGTCGACCAGCGTTTCCTGCCCGATCGCTGGATCCGCGGCACCTGCCCGCGCTGCGGCGCGGCCGACCAGTACGGCGACTCCTGCGAGGTGTGCGGCTCGACCTACCGTCCCACCGACCTGCTGAACCCGCGCTCGGCGATCAGCGGCGACACGCCGGTCCTCAAGACCTCCAAGCACTACTTCCTCAGGATCTCGAACCGCCAGGAGTTCCTCCGCGAGTGGGTCAACACGCCCGGGCACATGCCGGACGCCACCCGCGGGTTCGTCAACGAGTGGCTGGAGGCGGGGCTGCGCGACTGGGACATCAGCCGCGACGCGCCGTACTTCGGGTTC
>CAYMQR010000179.1:0-9042 GCA_964392195.1 uncultured bacterium
TCCTCGACCCGCCGTGGCGCGCGGCGCGCGACCGCCTCGCCGCCGACGACGTCCGCGCCACGATCCTCGGCGGCCGCGTCACGTGGGACCGCGAGCGCGCGCCGTGAGCAGCAGCCCCTCGGCGCTCTCGCTGGTCTTCGAGTCCTGGCTCCGCCACGGGCTCGTCGGGACGGTGCGGCAGCTCGCCGAGGAGCAGAGCTTCGACCGCGTCCACGGCGTGCGCACGGCGGGGCGCGTGCGCGTCGAGCGGTTGCTCAAGCGCGGCGAGCTGACGTGGCCGGAGACGAGCGAGTACCAGCCGGTGCCGGCGGCGCTCTTCCGCGCGGCGCTGGCCGCGGTGCCCGAAGCAGTGCGGGCGGGTGCCTTCGTCGACCTCGGCTGCGGCAAGGGGCGCGCGATGGTGCTGGCCGCCGAGGCGGGGTTCCGCCACCTGCGTGGCGTCGACCTGGCGCGCAAGCTGGCGTGCCAGGCGGAGCTCAACGCGGAAGCCGTCGCGAGCCGCCTCGGCGTGCCGCTCGACTGGCGGGTGGAGGTCCTCGACGCCGCCGAGCGTGGCTTCGAGCCGGACGAGACGTGCGTGTTCCTGTTCCACCCGTTCGGCCGGCTGGTGCTGCGCCGGGTGCTGGGCCGGCTCGCCCACTCGCTCGCGCTGCACCCGCGGCCGCTCGCGCTGGTGTACGTGAACCCGCAGCACCGCGAGGTCCTCGCCGAGTGCGGAGCGCTCGCCGAGCACGCGGTCGGTGCGACGCGGATTCCGGAGGTCTTCGACTGGGCGGTGTACGTGAGCCGCGGCTGACGGACGGTCCCGGGGGCTCAGCCGCGGGGGAGCTCGAGGGCGCCCTCGGCGACGAGCGCCGCGATCTCGGCGTCGCCGAGCTCGAGCAGCTCGCGGACGATCGCCGCGCCGTCCGCGCCCACGACGCCGCCGGCGAAGCCGGTGCGCCCCGGCGTGGCGCTCAGGTGGAGCGGGATCGCGTTCGCGACCACCTCGCCCTTCGAGCGGTGCGGCACGCGCTCGAACGCGCCACGCGCCGCGAGGTGCGGGTCGCGCTCCCACAGGTCGGCGATGGTCTGCACCGGCGCGGCCGGCACGCCGGCGCGCTGCAGCCGCTCGGCCACCTCGAACGCGGTGCGCTCGCGCGTCCACGCGGCCAGCGCGCCCTCGAGCTCGCCGGCGCGGGCCACGCGCACGCTCGTGTGGGCCAGCCCGGGGTCGCTCGCCCACGGCGGCGCGCCGAGCGCGTCCACGAGCGCGCGCCAATCGGCGTCGTCGAGGCAGGTGATCGCGCACCACGCGTGCTCTCCCGCGCACGGGAAGACCCCGTGTGGCGCGGCGTGGGGCGCGCGGTTGCCGGGGCGCTCGGGCTCGCGGCCGCGCTCGCTGGCCTCGAGCAGCACGTCGCCGAGCGCCGCGGCGAGGCACTCGTATTGGGCGAGGTCGACGTGGGCGCCGCGACCGCTCAGGTCGCGATGGCGGAGCGCGGCGAGGACGGCGACGAGGCCGTGCAGCGCGCTCAGCGCGTCGGGGTAGGCGAACTGGGTGATCGAGCACGGCACGTGGGCGAAGCCGGTGAGCGTCGCGAGACCGGAGACGGCCTCGATGTTCGGCCCCCAGGTCGCCTGCCGGGCGCGCGGCCCGCTCCCGCCGAACCCGGTGGTGCTGAGCATGACGAGCCGCGGGTTCACCGCGGCGAGCGCCGCGTAGCTCGCGCCGAGCTTGGCCGCGACGCCGGGCAGCATGTTCTCGACCACCACGTCGGCGCGCTCGACCAGCCCGTGCAGCACCTGCCTCGCGCCGGGCTTCTCGAGGTCGAGCGCGAGGAAGCGCTTCCCCGCGTTCCAGTCGGTGAACCACGGCGACTGGTCGGGGCACGCGCGGCGGTCGGCGGCGCGCGGCGGCACGTAGAGGCGCACCACGTCGGGGCGCGCGTGGGACTCGACGCGGATCACGTCGGCGCCCGCCCACGCCATCCATCGGCCGACCCACGGGCCCGCCATCCCGGCGGTGAGCTCGATCACCCGCACTCCGTCGAGGGCGCGGGCCGCGCCGGGGCCGCGCGCCGCGAGCGGGGCGTGCGGCGCCGTCGCTTCGCCCACGTGGATCCGCCCGAAGGGCGAGCCGGCCACGCGAATGCCTGCGGGACCGCGGTCTCGCCAGAAGCGGCTCGCGGCGAGCTGCGGATCGGCGAGCACCTCGAGGGCCGTCTGCACCGGCGTCACCGCCAGCCGCCGCGCCTCGCCCTCGGCGAGGAAGCCGCGTATGTCGTGGCGCGCGGCGAGCTCGCCGATCCACAGGTCGAGGAGCTCGCGGTGCTCGATGCGGTTCGACGACGGTCCGCGGAACATCGGGTCGAGGACCTCGGCCACGCCGGTGGTCTCGGCGATCCAGCCCGCGAGCGCCTCCCAGTGACGCGGCCGGTTCACGATCAGGTATACGAGCCCGTCGCTGCACGCGTAGGCCCCCGAGGGCACCGACGCGAACAGGCTCGATCCGCGCCGCCGCGGCACGAGGCCGTCGTCCAGGTACTTCGCCACCCCGCAGATGTGCCCGATCGACGCCACCGCCTCCTGCTCCGACACGTCGACGTGCTGGCCGGCGCCGGTCCGCTCGGCGTGGCGCAGCGCCAGCAGCGCGCCCGCCACGGCGACCACGGCGGCGGAGACGTGCGACTGGGTGCCGGCCATCTTCACCGGCGGGTCGTCGCTCTCGCCGACGAGGTGCGCGGCGCCGCCCGCCGCGGCCGCGACCAGGTCGGAGCCGCGCCAGCTCGCGCGCGGCCCGTCGGTGCCGAACGGCGTGATCGAGACGTGCACGAGCCGCGGCCACCTGGCGCGCACCCGGGCGGGATCGAGCCCCAGGCGCGCGCGCGCCGCCGCCTCGACGCCTTCGAGGAGGATGGCGCGGCCGCTCAGCGCGCTCGCGAGCCGCTCACGCGCCTCGGCCGCTGCGAGGTCGAGATCCAAGTCGAGCTCGAGGAACCTGGCGTCGCCGCGCCAGTAGCGCTCCGCGCGCGGCGCGAAGGAGCTCCGGGCGACGCGCCCGCCGCGGATCGTCTCGACCTCGGCGCCGAGGTCGGCGAGGAGCTTCGCCGCGATCGCGCACGGATCGGACGCGAGCGCGAGGACGCGGACCCCCTCGAGCAGGCGCGGGTGCTGCAAGGTGGCGGCGGGTGGCGCGCGGGCGTCAGTTCGGGTAGCGCTGGAGCAGTGTGCTCACGGCGTGCTCGATGCGCTGCTTGGTGGTCGCCTCGTCGGCTTCCTCCCAGACCTCGCCCTGGGTGTTGCCCCACCACACCTCGCGGTTGTCGGAGGTGCGCGTGATCGCGACCTCGAGGATCGAGAGGTCGGGCTCGGGGTCGGGGCTGGCGTCGCTGGCGGCGGGAGCGAGCTTGGCGACCACGGTCAGGCGCACGTCGAGGTCGCCCTTGGCCTTGCCCTCGACCGGAGTCAGCCCGTGGGGTGCCAATCCCTTGGTGACCAGGTCCTCGAGGTAGAGGTCGAGCGGCTCGGGCGTGGGCGTGATCTTCACGTCGGCGCCGCGCACGATCTTGCGCTCCGAGTGCAGGAACCGGAAGGTCTTGAAGGCGCCGTAGTCGACGCCCGCCGTGGTGCGCGACTCCACGGCGATGTCGCGGAACAGGTTCACCGAGCTGCAGCTCGTGGCGAGCGCCAGCAAGGCGAGGGCGAACCAGCGGGACGGCGTGCGCGTCATCTCGGACCTCCGCGGGCCGTGTCCCGCGAGGGGAGCACGGCCGGTCGGGACGAGCGAGCGTGACACGCGCGCGCCGCTGCCTTCAAGAGGATCGCGCGCGCGGCGGGCGGAGGGCGGCCCGCCGGTTACAGCGCGCCGATTGCGTCGTATTCTGCGCCCCGCCGCGGCCGCCGCTCGCGCGCCGGCCCGCGGCTCCACGTTGCGAGAGGAGAAGGCATGAGCCGAGGTGCGCTCGCGGGGATCCGCGTCATCGAGCTGGGGGAAGGCGTGTCGGCGGCGTTCTGCGCCAAGCTCTTCGCCGATTACGGCGCGGACGTGGTCAAGGTCGAGCCGCCCGGGCGCGGCGACGTCACCCGCTCGTGGGGCCCGTTTCCCGGCGACGCGCCGCACCCCGAGAAGAGCGGCACCTACTTCTTCCTCAACACCTCGAAGCGAGGCGTCGTCCTCGACCTCGAGGCGGCGGCCGATCGGGCGCGCGTGCGGGAGCTGATCGCGGGCGCCGACGTGCTGATCGAGAACCTGGCGCCGGCGGAGCTCGCGCGCCTCGGGCTCGATCCGGTCTCGACGGCGGCCCTCAACCCGGCGCTGGTGCAGATCTCGATCACGCCGTTCGGCCACACGGGGCCCTACGCCGGGTGGCGCGGCTACGACCTCAACGCCTACCACCTGTCGGGCGCGAGCCACCGCTACTGCGGGCGCCCCGGCGAGGCGCCGCTCGAGCACGGCACCTTCGCCGCCGACTTCTTCGGCGCCATGACCGCGGCGGCGTGGGGGCTGGCGGCGGTGCTCGGCCGCGAGCGGGTCGGCTCGGGCCAGCACCTCGACGTGTCGAGCGCCGAGGCGATCGCGGCGGCGTTCGTCGGCGGCCAGAACATCGGCGGCTACGCCCAGGACGGGACGTGGGAGCGCCGCACCGGCGTCGGCATGCCGCTCGGTGCGCCGGCCACGATCCTGCCGTGCGCCGACGGCCACGTGTGGATGCTCGCCCTCGAGCCCGGCCAGTGGAACGGGCTGGTGAAGGTGATGGGAGACCCCGAGTGGGCGCAGCTCGACATGTTCCAGGACATGTTCCAGCGCGCCCAGAACTCGGACGTGATCTATCCCTTCATCGAGGAGTGGCTGGCCGACAAGTCGAAGCTCGACGTCATGACCCGCTGCCAGGCGGCGGGAGTGCCGGTGACGGCGGTGTTCCTGGTCGGCGAGGCCGCCGAGCAGGAGCACCTCAAGGAGCGCGGCTACCTCGTGACCCTCGCTCACCCCGACCTCGGCCGCGTCCGGACCCTGGGCGCGCCCTTCAAGCTCCCCGCGAGCCCGGGCGGCCCGAGCCGCGCGGCGCCGCGCCTCGGCGAGCACACCGGCGAGGTGCTGGCGGCGCCCGCGCCCCGCGCCGCCGCGCCGGCCGCTCCCGCCGCGCCGCGCTCGGCCGCGCGCCTGCCGCTCGCGGGGATCCGCGTCGCCAACTTCGGCTGGGTGTGGGCGGGGCCGGTGGTGGGCCAGACCCTCGGCTTCCTGGGCGCCGAGGTGCTCAAGATCGAGTCGCGGGCGCGGATCGACATGACCCGCCAGCTCCCGCCCTTCGGCGAGGGCGTGCGCGATCCCAACCGCAGCCTCTCCAACCACGCGTGCTGGGCGGGGCAGGGCAGCGTCACGCTCAACCTCAAGAAGCCCGAGGCGCGCCAGCTCGCCCTCGAGCTCATCGCCACCTGCGACGTGGTCGTCGAGAACTTCGGGCCGGGCGTGATGAACGAGCTCGAGCTCGGCTACGAGCAGCTGCGCCGCGTGCGCCCCGACCTGGTGATGTTCTCGATGCCCGCGGCGGGCCTCAGCGGCCCGATGAAGGACATCCGCACCTACGGCCTGAGCCTCACCAGCACCACCGGGCTCGACAGCCTGGTGGGCTACGTGGGTGGCCCGCCGATCCCGGTCGAGAACGCGTTCTCCGATCCGCTCAACGGCATCTTCGGTGCCTACGCGATCCTGACCGCGCTCCACCACCGCGCCGCCACCGGCGAGGGCCAGCACATCGACTACTCGCAGCAGGAAGCGGTGATGCAGCTCGTCGGGCCGGCGTTCCTCGACTGGGAGCTGAACCGCCGCGAGGGTGGGCCGCTCGGCAACCGCCATCCGCGGGCGATGGCGGCGCCGCACGGGGTGTTCCCGTGCGCCGGCGACGACCACTGGATCACCATCGCGTGCGGCAGCGACGCCGAGTGGAGGGCGCTCGCCGCGGCGATGGGGTCGCCCGAGTGGAGCGGCGCCGGCGAGCTCGCGACGCTCGCCGAGCGGCTCGCCGCGATCGACGCGATCCACGAGCGGATCGCGAGCTGGACCAGGGACCAGGACGTGAACGCGCTCGTCGCGACGCTGCAGGCGGCGGGCGTGGCCGCCACTCCGGTGCTGAGCGTCGCCGACCTCCTCCACGACCCGCACCTGAAGGCGCGCGGGACCTTCCTCGAGGTCACCCACCCGCTCGGCTTCCGCGAGACCATCTACGGCGCCTACGTGAAGATGAGCGTCAGCCAGCCGGCGGTGCGCACTGGACCGATGATCGGCCAGGACAACGAGCGCGTGTTCCGCGAGCTCCTCGGCATCCCCGAGGAGCGCTACCGGGCGCTGGTCGACGCGCAGATCGTGTTCTGAGCGCGCGGGCCGGCGGTTTGCGGGTGTTTTCGTGCCACAAACGCGCGAATTCGCGCTGATCCGCCGCGGATTCCGGAGTTGGCAGATAGCGCAAAGCCGCCAAATTCACTGGCGGAATGTGGTGATTTCGAATGGCGATCTGTGATTATTTCCACTGGCGACTTGTGTAGTTTCCGGGCGCCCCCGGAGATCCCCGCGAGCGGCGACGGCCGGGCTCAGTGGGGCTGGGCCGCGAGGGCGGGATCGGCGATCGCGACCCGGTCGCGGCCGCCGCGCTTGGCGGTGTAGAGCGCCTGGTCGGCGCGCCGCACCAGCGCCGCGAGCTCGACCTCGCCGTCGACCCGTGCCGCCACGCCGATGCTGACCGTGCACGCGCCCGCGCCGTCTCCCTCGCCGGGGCGCGCGGCGAGCGCGGCGCGAATCCGCTCCGCCACCGCCGCGGCGCCGGCCGCGTCGATCTCGGCGAGCAGCACCGCGAGCTCGTCGCCGCCGAGGCGTCCGGCGACGTCGCTGCGCCGCAGCACGCCGGCGAGGACCTGCCCCAGCCGGGCCAGCACCCGGTCGCCGGCGGCGTGGCCGTGGGTGTCGTTGATCGACTTGAAGCGGTCGATGTCGAGGAGCAGCACCGCGAGCGGCCGCCCGTAACGGCTGGCGCGGTCGAGCTCGCGCTCGGCGACCTCGAGGAACGCCGCGCGCGTCGAGAGCGCCGTGAGCGGGTCGGTGGTGGCGAGCCGTTCGAGGGCGCGGCCACGCACGAAGTGGCTGCGCACCAGCCGGTAGAAGAGGTGGCCGACGCCGAAGTTGAAGAGCGCCGACATCGTCGCCGTCGCCGCGACGCTGCCGATGTGCGGATACCGCAGGTAGGTGGGGTGGGGCGCCAGGTACGCGGCGCTGTACGCCGCGACCAGGCCCGCGAGGATCAACGCGCGCTCCGGCCAGCTCACCAGGACGGTGAGCGTGAACGCCGGCAGCACGATCGCGTTGTGGATCCACGGCGCGTTCGGGTCCGAGAAGCTGCCGAACCAGTAGAGCGTGCCGGCCGAGGTCACGATCAGGATCAGCCCCAGGAGCCGCGCGGCGTGGCGGGTGCGGGCGGCGGCGGCGAGCAGCACGTAGCCGGCGAGGGCGGCGGCGATGAAGGCGGTGCGCCAGGCGGCGAGCCCGGCCTGGGTGAGCGGCTCCTCGCGCAGGAAGATCGAGTCGCTCGGCCACAGCGCGAGCGCCAGCGCGGCCGAGAGCGCGAGCAGGATCTGGCCGAAGCGAGCGCTGCTCTCGTTGGCGTAGCGCTCGAACGCCTCCTCGTCGGCCAGGTTGGAGGGCGGGTCGACGCCGATCAACGCTTCGGCGCGCGCGCGCCAGCGCGCGGCGGCGGTGGCGAGGACGGCGCGCAGCAGGCGGCCGGGCCGGAGCGCGGCGCGGCCGCGCGTCTCGCGGGCGCGAGGCCCGGGATCAGTCGCGGCGGTCGTGGTCTCGGTGGGCGGATGGATGGCGTCCACGACGGGCCCCCTCGGGAACGGGGGGCGATCCTACCGGAAACCCCGGGCGGTCGCGATGGCGGTCGGCGCGCGTGGGGCCGTGGGCGTCGGGGCCGTCGCGCTCGCGCCCGCGAGCGCCGTGCGCCGGCTGGACCCGGGTCGCGGCCATCGAGGCGCCCACGGCGCCGCCGAGCACGGCGAGGATCACGCCCAGCGACACCCCGATCGGGATCTCGAGCACCTCGGCCAGCATCATCTTCGCGCCCACGAAGAGCAGCACCACCGCGAGCGCCGGCTTGAGGTAGACGAAGCGGTCGATGACGGCGGCGAGCAGGAAGTAGAGCGAGCGGAGCCCGAGGATCGCGAAGATGTTCGAGGTGAAGACGATGAAGGGGTCGCGGGTGACGGCGAAGATCGCCGGGATCGAGTCGAAGGCGAAGATCAGGTCGCTCACCTCGACCGCGACCAGCGTGAGCAGGAGCGGCGTGGCGAGGAGGCGCCCGCCGCGGCGCACCACGAAGCGGTGGCCCTCGAGGTGCGGCGTCACCGGCAGCAGGCGGCGCGCCGCGCGCACGATGGGGTTGCGCTCGGGGTCCGCCTCGCCCTCGCCGGTGAAGAGCAGCTTGAGGCCGGTGAGCGCGAGGATCCCGCCGAACACGTAGACCGCCCAGTGGAAGCGCGCCAGGAAGGCGCCGCCGGCCAGGATGAACCCGGCGCGCATCACCAGCGCGCCGAGCACGCCCCAGAACAGTACCCGGTGCTGGTGGACGGTGGGGATCGCGAACGCCGAGAAGATCACGACGAACACGAAGATGTTGTCGACGGCGAGGGCCTTCTCGATCAGGAACCCGGTGAAGAACTCGAGCCCCCGCTCGGGACCGTGGACCAGCCACAGCCCCACGCCGAAGACGGTCGCGAGCGCGACCCACACCGCGGTCCAGGTGGCCGCCTCCCGCGCGGTGACCGCGTGGGCCTTGCGGTGGAACACGCCGAGATCGAGCGCGAGCATCGCCAGCACGAAGCCGACGAAGCCGGCCCACGCCACCGGCGAGCCGATCGAGTCCACCTCCACGGTCCCATCCCCTCGCGGGACGGCGCCGCGAAAGCCCGATGCTCGCCGACGCGCCCCTCGACGTCGCAACGTAGGGGTGGCCGCCGGCGGGCGACAAATAGAAAGATCGCGCCCATCGCATCGGCGAAACCGATGGGACGAGC
>CAYMQR010000180.1:0-9030 GCA_964392195.1 uncultured bacterium
GGACGCGTCGATCCCGGGCGGGTGGCCGCCGCGCTCACCGAGCGCACCGTGCTGGTCAGCGTGATGTATGCCAACAACGAGATCGGCACCGTGCAGCCGATCGCCGAGGTGGGCCGGCTGTGCCGCGAGCGCGGTGCGCTCTTCCACTGCGACGCTGCGCAGGCGCTCGGCCAGCTCGACGTGGACGTCGAGCGTGACGCGATCGACCTGCTCTCGATCTCGGCCCACAAGATGTACGGCCCGAAGGGTGTGGGTGCCCTCTACGTGGCCCAGCGCCGCCCTCCGATCCGCCTCGAGCCGCTGTTGCACGGCGGCGGGCAGGAGAAGGGGTTGCGGCCAGGGACCCTCAACGTGCCGGGGATCGTCGGTCTCGGCGCCGCGGCGGCGATCGCCCGGGCCGAGCGCGCCGCGCACGCGGCGCGTATGGGGGCGCTCCGCGACCGGCTGTGGAGTGGCCTCGAGAGCCGGCTCACGCACCTCCATCGCAACGGCGCGGTGGCCGGCCCAGGGCGCCTGCCCAACAACCTCAACGTGAGCTTCGAGTGCATCGAGGGCGAGTCGCTGATGATGAGCATGCCGGAGCTCGCGGTGGCGTCGGGCTCGGCGTGCACCTCCGCGACCAAGGAAGCCTCGTACGTGCTGAAGGCGATCGGGCGGAGCGACGAGCTCGCCCACTCGTCGCTGCGCCTCGGCGTGGGGCGAGGCACGACCGAGGGCGACGTGGACACCGCCATCGAGGTGCTGGTGCGGGCCGTCGAACGGCTGCGCGCGATGTCGCCGCTGTGGGGCTCGGTGAGCCGCCGTGCGGCCCGCGCGCGCGCCTGACGTCCCCGCTCCCGGCCGCCCGAGGCGCGAGCCTCCTCAGGCTCGCGCGGTGCGTTATGGTTCGACCGAGGTTCGCCGCTGCGCCGGTGAGCGCGGCGGCTCGCAACCGTTCCAGGAGCGATCGACATGAGCTCGGTGACCGAGAGCGCGGTCCTGACCGCGCTGCGCCAGGTGAAGGACCCCGATCTCCACCGCGACATCGTGGAGCTCGGCTTCGTGAAGGGACTCTCGATCCAGGGCGGGCTGGTCAAGTTCGCGATCGAGCTGACCACGCCCGCGTGCCCGGTCAAGGACCGGCTGCGCGACGAGGCGCACCGCGCGGTGAGCGCGATCCCCGGCGTCACGGGAGTGGACGTG
The DNA here is from genome assembly GCA_964392195.1 of uncultured bacterium. Taxonomy (GTDB): domain Bacteria; phylum JADJOY01; class JADJOY01; order JADJOY01; family JADJOY01; genus JADJOY01. The sequence continues at coordinate 1,183 of CAYMQR010000180.1, forward strand.
ACGATGACCGCCAATACGCGCGGGCGCTCGCTCGAGCACCAGAAGATGCTGCCCGGCGTGAAGAACCCGATCGCGGTGGCGAGCGGGAAGGGCGGCGTCGGCAAGTCCACCACCGCCGTCAACCTGGCGCTCGCGCTGAAGCACAGCGGCGCCACCGTGGGCCTCCTCGACGCCGACATCTATGGCCCGAGCCTGCCGATCATGCTCGGCATCAACGAGCGCCCCGGCATGGTCGGCCAGCGGCTGCTGCCGATCGAGCGCTACGGCCTCAAGGTGATGTCGATGGGATTCCTCATCACCGAGAACACCCCGGTGGTGTGGCGCGGCCCGATGGTCCACAACATCCTCCAGCAGTTCCTGACCCAGGTGGACTGGGGCGAGCTCGACTACCTCGTCATCGACCTGCCTCCGGGCACCGGCGACGCCCAGCTCACGCTCACCCAGTCGGCGCCGCTCGCAGGCGCGGTGATCGTGACCACGCCCCAGGACGTGGCGCTCGCCGACGCGGTGAAGGGCCTCTCGATGTTCACCAAGGTGAACGTGCCGGTGCTCGGGATCATCGAGAACATGAGCTACTTCCTGTGCCCGCATTGCAGCGAGCGCAGCGAGATCTTCGGCTACGGCGGCGGACGCCGGAAGGCCGAGGAGCTGAAGGTGCCGTTCCTCGGCGAGGTGCCGATCGTGGGCGCCATCCGCGAGGGCGGCGACAGCGGGCGCCCGGTGGTGGTGGCGGAGCCGGACTCGCCGGCGTCGAAGGTGTACCTGGAGGTGGCGGGTGCCCTCGCCGCGCGGCTCTCGGTCATGAACGTCGACGGACCGGCGATCTATCCCGGCTCGCCGATCACCTGGGTCTCGAACTGACGAGGAGCCCGATGCCATGTCGCTGAGCGAACGCATCCGTCACCTGTTCGCCGAGCAGCCCGCCGCTCCCGAGCGGGCGGTGGAGCGGCTGCGCAACCTGGCGGTGGCCGCCGAGGAGGCGGCGATCCGCGCCGAGCGCATGGTGCCTGACCTGCGCAGCGAGCGGTTCCAGCGCGATCTCGCGCGGGTGGCCGAGGGCGATCGCGCGCTCGCCGCGGAGCTCCGCGCGCAGATCGCGCGCCTCGGGCTCGCCGGTCCGCCGCCGGTGCGCGACACCGCGCCGGTCGACGGCAGCACGTTCCAGCGCCTGTCGGTGCTCGCGGAGCACGAGAACCAGCTCGCGATCGAGGCCCTCAGCCTCGCGTCGGTCGAGGAAGACGACGTCCTCCTCGAGGCGCTCGAGCGGGCCGGCGACCTGCACCGCAGGCACGCCACGGAGATCGCGCTCGCGGCGTCCCTGATCAGCAGCTTCGTGCGTTGAGCCCGGCCAGCCCGGACGGATCCGTCGTCCGAGTCGAAACCGGCCGAAGCCTGCGGTCGGCGGCGTCAGCTCCGGATCGGGTAGCGCAGGAAGAGCAGCCAGCCGACGAGGCAGATCGCGCCGGCGACGGGCGCGATGAGGATCACGCCCATCGGGTTGGCAACGGAGCTGCCGAAGTGGTCGAGGAAGACGCCCGCGAGGAACGGCCCGATCCCCTCGGCGAACTTGGTGAGCAGGCCCTCGGCGCCATTGTAGATGCCCTCGCGCCGGTACCCGGTGCGCTCGGCGTCGAGGTCGATGATGTCGGCCATGATGGGCCGCGGAAGCATGAATAGGGTGCCGACCGGGAACGTGCAGAGGCCGTAGACCACGTAGGCCTGCAGCGTCGGCGAGCCGAACGGCAGACGCCCGATCAGGCCACCGGCGGCCATCGCGATCGCGAAGCCGAAGAAGCCCCACAACATGATGCTGCGCTTGCCGCGCCGGTTCACCAGCCAGTCGATGATCGGGAAGAACAGCACGCTACCGACGATGATGATCGTCTGCAGCTCGCTGGTGGCGGACTCGGCGTTGGGGTTTCGCAGCAGCACCGCCACCTGGTAGGGCATGACCACGAGGATCGCGTTGAGCGCGATGCGGAACGCGATGAATGCGACCGCGTAAGGGCGGAACGCGGGGTTCCGCAACGTCTCCGCCAGCGACTGTACAGGCCCGAACGGCACCTCCTTGCTGGCGTCGTGGGGCTTCTCGCGGACCACCGCGATCGAGACCCACATCGACGTGAGCGAGATCAGGCTCAGGCAAGCGGCGGCGTACTTGTACCCATCGGACAGGTGCACTCCCACGATCGTGCCACCGTCCGGGTGCGTGTCGATGATCCGGCTGGCCACCGGGAGGGCCAGGATCGACCCGAGCACCTCGAAGAACGCCATGAACGCGGCGATCCGGTTCCGTTCCGCGCCCGGCTCGGTGACCTCGGGCAGGAGCGAGCAATACGGGCCCACCGCGGCGGTGTAGGCGATCCACATGATCGAGCGGATCGCGGCCAGCCAGACCAGGTTGACCCAGCCGGCGCCAGCGCTCGGCGGCCACCAGATCGCCATGAACGCGACCGTGCAGATCGGCGCCGCGATCGCGATCCACGGAATGCGGCGTCCCCAGCGCGTGCGGGTGCGATCGCTCGCGTAGCCGATCCCCCAGTCCGCGAACGAGTGGACGATCTGGCCGATCAGGTTGACCAGCCCGACGATGGTCGCGGGGCCCAGCACCCACGCACCGATCGCGTAGGCGGGGATGAGCGCCGGCTTGTCGGTCGGGACGAAGTAGTAGAGCTGCCACGCCACCAGGAAGCCTGGCAGCAGGCCGTTTCCGATCGTGCCGCTCGCGAACAGCACCTCGGCCGTTCGAGACATCGAGCGCGGGCGCGGCGGATCAGGCGTGGTGGCGGCGGGATCGCTCATGCGGGGCGGCGGGCGGCGCGAGGGCGCCGAACGCTACACCGCGCGTCCGCCGCGCGCAATCGAGGGCGAGGCTGGTAGAGTGGCCGCACCCCTCGCGCCGCGCCCGATGCCCTCGCTCGTCTTCCTGACCGCCGGTGCCGCGCTCGTGCTGCTGGTGCTGCACGCCCGCGCGCTCCACGGCGCGCGCGCCGCCGCCGAGCTCTTCGGGCTCGCGTTCGTCTACTTCGTCGTCAAGGAGAACCTCTCGGTCGCGGGGTACTTCCACGTCTACTACTACGACCACGAGCCCGCGGTGCGGATCCTCCGCGCGCCGCTGGGCGTGGTGGTGGGCTGGCTGTTCACGACCTACCTGGCGTGGACGATCGCCGAGCGGCTGCTGGCGCGTTTCCCCGCGAGCCGCGGCTCCTTCCCGCAGACCGTGCTGGTGGGGATGCTCGCCACCGCCGCGATCTCGTATCCCATGGAGGCCGCGGGCACCTCGCTGGGTTGGTGGCGCTGGACCGTCGACCGGGTGCCGTGGGTGATCCCGCCGCCCGCCGACGGCAGCCACGCGTGGGTGGTGATCCCGCCGGTGCCGCTCATCGGCTGGGCGTTCTTCGTGGGCGGGTTCCTGTTCTGGTGGCTGGCGGCGCGGGCGTGGGCGCCGCGCCACCTCTGGCTGCGTGTGCCGATCGTGGCGGCCGGCTCGGCCGCGCACTTCCGGGCGATCCACGGCGCGGGCGACGGACCCGAGCTCGGGTTCGCGATCCAGCTCGGGCTCTTCTTCGCGGCGCTCGCGTGGATGGCGCCCGCGCCCGAGCGCGTGGCGCCGGTCGCGTCGCCGGAGCTCGAGGCGGCGCCGCCTCCGGTGCGCTACGCGGTGGAGCTCGCGATCGGGCTCATGGGCACGGTGGTGCTCGCGTTGATCGCGGTGCGCATCCGCGACGCCCAGCACCTGCTCACCCTGGTGCCGCTCGCGATGCTGCTCGCCGGCTCGTACCCGCGGGTGCGGCGCAGCGTGCTGGGGTGGGGTTGCGTCGCGTGCTGGACGGTCGGCATCGTCACGGCGTCGCCCAAGATCTTCACGCTGAGCTTCTTCCCGATGGGCTTCTACATCGCGCTGGGCCTCCGGCGGGCCGGAGGCTGGGTGCGTCGCCGGTGGAGCGGTGACGCGGCCGAAGGGGTGGCGGCGTCGCCGGCGCCTCCCGCGCTGCCCGCGCCGGCGCCACGTCCTTGACACCTCTCGGCCGCTTCCCATACATGGAGCGCGCGCGCTCGAGCGATGCGCGGCGGCGGTTCGCGCCGTTCGCCGGATCGCACGGCCCGCAACCCCCCAACAAAGGTGAAGTCGGCCCGCACGAGTGGGCGTGATCCGCGCCCGGCGCGAAGCTCACGCCGGACGCAGCCCGCGAGACGGGCGCGAGTGAAAGCGAGGATCGGAACGTGGCGTACCTGATCGCGGTGGTGCTCCTCGGAGCGATCGTCTTCTTCCTCTACAAGGTGATCGTCGCGCCGGCCGAGGAGGTGATCGACGTGAAGAAGGGCGCCGAGGCCAACGTGCCCGACGGCGCGCGCCCGGTGATCACGTTCCCGAGCTCCAGCTCGCAGGTCTTCACCAACGACGCGTCGCGGCTGATCGAGAACGAGGCGGGCGCGGGCCCTGGTGGCGCGGCCACCTCGACCAGCCTCAGGTACGCCATCAAGTCGGGCGGGTGGGTGATCGTCCACACGCCGCTCGGCGGCGCCGACTGGAAGGGTCAGCGCAAGCTGCACGTGCTGGCGCGCGGCGCCAAGGCGCCCACCGCGATCCGCGTGGTGGCGCAGACCGATGCCGGCGAGTTCTTCGCATGGCACGACAACGCGTTCGCGGGCGCCGACTGGGCGCTGCTCTCGATCCCGCTCGCGCTGCTCGTCGACGGCGCCGGGAAGACCTACGCGAACCAGCCGGTGAAGGGCCTCAACCTCGAGATCCATCCCGACCGCAAGCTCGCGCTGCGCGGCGAGGAAGAGCGGCACCTGCTGCTCGGCGGGGTGTGGCTCAGCGCCGCGTGACGCGGCTCGTCACGGACCCGCGGGCGGCGAGCGAGCGAGCGCGGTGAGCGTCGCCGGCGACCAGCTCCGCGCGGCGTTCGTGGCGGTGCTGCAGGGGCGCTACGGGCGCAGCCTGCTGGGGCGCGCGTGGTTGGTGTCGCCGGTGGTGCTGGTCGCCACGCTGGTGGTGGCGCTGCGCTGGCTGGTGGGCGCGAGCCAGGCGCTGTCGGTGCTGTCGCTGGTGCTCGGCATCGTGCTGTGGAACTTCTTCGCGGGCGCCACGTCCGAGGGGATCGGCTCCATCCCCGCGCGGCGCGCGCTGCTGCAGTCGGGGCCCGACGCGACCTGGGTGCTGATGAGCGCCACCGTGGCGGTGCAGCTCGTCGAGCTGGTCCTCGGCCTCGCCACGTTCCTCGCGTGCCAGTGGTACCTGGGGCCGCGCGCCGGTGGCGTGGCGGTGCAGGCGCTGGCGCCGCTCGCGATGCTGGTCGCGTTCACGCTCGGCGTGGCGCTCGCGATGGTGGTGCTCCGGGCGCGCCTTGGTGACGCCGACCACCTGTGGAAGCTGGTGCTCGCGATCGGCTTCTGGGTGACGCCGGTGGTGTACGAGATCCGCATGGTGCCCGAGCGGCTGCGGCCGATCGTCGAGCTCAACCCGATGGCGCGGATCATCAACGAGGTGCGCGGCGCGATCCTCCACAACGTGGCGCCCGAGCCGCGTCACGTCGCCATCACGATCGGCGCCTGCTTGGCGGTGCTCGGCGCCGGGCGGTGGCTGGCGAGCCGCTCGGCGGCGGTGATCGCGGAGCGCGCGTGAGCGGCGCGGGCGCGGCGCACGGCGGCGCGCCGGCGATCGAGGTCACGAACCTCGTCAAGCGCTACGAGCCGCGCGCCGGCGAGCCGGGGCGCAAGCTCGGCCCGGTGGTCGCCCTCGACGGCGTGAGCTTCCGCCTCGCGCGCGGGCGCACCCTCGGCATCATCGGCCGCAACGGCTCGGGCAAGACCAGCCTGCTCAAGCTGCTCGCGGGCACGCTCGCGCCGAGCGCCGGCACGGTGACGGTGCGCGGGACGCGCCTCGGCTTCATCGAGATCGGCGGCGGCTTCGACGAGGCGCTGACCGGCCGCGAGAACGTGCTCCTCTACGGCACGTTCCTCGGCCTCAGGCGTCGCGAGGTGAGCGAGCGGGTCCCCGAGGTGGCGCGCTTCGCCGGGCTCTCCGCCGAGCTCGACCGGCCGTTCGCGTCCTACTCGAGCGGCATGCGCATGCGCCTCGCGTTCGCCACCGCGCTGCTCAAGGACCCCGACGTGCTGCTCCTCGACGAGGTGCTGGCCGTCGGCGACGAGGAGTTCCAGCACAAGAGCTTCCGCCGCATCGACGAGCTCAAGCGGCGCGGCAAGACCATCGTGCTGGTGAGCCACTCGGTGGAGACGGTGCGCGGCTTCTGCGACGAGGCGCTGTGCCTGGAGCGGGGGCGGGTGGTGGCGAGCGGCGACGCCGCGTCCGTGATCGCCACCTACCTCGACCGTGTGTGGGTCGCCGAGCGTGAGCAGATCCTGAGCGACACCGATGCGCGCGCCGCCGAGATGCGCGAGCTCGACGAGCGCATGCGCCAGATCGAGGAGCGCATGGACGCCGGGAGCTGGCTGCCGACGCGCTTCCGCACCGTCCGCGAGCGCTCCACCCGCCACGACCTCGAGGAGGCGCTGCGCGACCTGCGCGCCGACCTCGACGACCGCTTCCAGCGCGTGATCACGTTCCTCCAGGGGCGCGCCGCGCTGGGCCGCGACCTGGCCTTGCGCGAGCGCTTCGCGCCCGAGGACCTCGAGGCGCTCGGCCGCGTCCTCGACGAGGCGTCGCGCTTCTACGGCGACCCCCACCGCACCGAGGAGGTGCTGGTGCGCTGGAAGGAGCTCGCCTACCGCGAGGTCGAGCGCGCCACGCTCGACGGCGAGCGCGAGAGCGAGTTGCGCGCGCGCCGGCTGCTGGTGGCGGCGCTGGCGCGCGAGGTCGAGGTGCACGAGGGCGGTCCAGCGCGCGACCGCGCGGTGCTCGAGCGCCTCGAGGCGCTCGCCGGGCTGCAGCGCGCGAGCGAGGTGGGCGTCGCTGACGCGCTGCTCACGATGATCGACATCGTCGCCGCCGAGCTCCTCGGGCGCGGCTCGGTCCGCACCGATGGCGTCGCCGCGGGTGCGCTGCAACAGCTCGAGGGGATCGCGCACGACCTGTTCCGTGACGAGCGGGCGGGGGCGGTGGTCGCCCGGCGCGCGGTGTTCGAGCGCTGGCTCGGGAAGCTCGGCGGTGCCCCGCCCGAGACCTTCCGGCGCGTGAACCCGCGCTGGATGGTGGAGCGGGTCCGCGAGCACGCCGCGCGTGGCGCCCTCGACGGCGACGCCGGCGAGCTCGCGTGGCTGACGGCGGCCGAGGAGCGGCTGCTCGGCGACCCGGCCTCCGAGGCGGCGGGCGCGGCGAGGAACGGGCCGCTCGCGATCCGCGGGGTGCGCTTCCTCGATGCCCGCGGGGTCGCGGTGGAGGAGGTGGCGAGCGGCGCGCCGCTCACCATCGAGCTCGCCTTCGAGGCCGCCGAGCCGCTCGACTCACCCATGTTCGGAGTCGGCCTCCACGAGCCCGGCGGGCTGCTCCTGGCCGCTCCCAACACCAGCGCCAGCCGCGCCGAGGTCGGGACGGTGCGGGGGCGCGGGGTGGTACTGCTCGAGGTCGAGAGCCTGCCGCTCACCGCCGGCGTGTATCCGGTGAGCGTCTCCGCGATGAGCGCCGCAGGCGACCGGATGTTCGACTACCACGACCGCCGCTACCGGCTGCGGGTGGTCGATCCCGGCGGCGCCGAGGTGCTCGGCCGGGTCCGCCTGCCGATCCGCTGGTCCGTCCGCAACGGCTGACGTTCGGGTCGCTCGATTCCTGGCGCGCGACGGAGCGCGCGCGCTCCAGCCGGTCGATCTCGGTCTCGAGGGCCCGTCTCGCGCGGGCCGGGGCGTCCGGCGCCAGCAGCGCGGCGGCGACGGAGCAGGCGCCGAAGG
>CAYMQR010000181.1:0-9021 GCA_964392195.1 uncultured bacterium
GAACCGCGAGGGGAGGGGCGGGTGCCCGGACGCGCGCGCGCATCACTTCTCGCCCTTGGTGCCCGGGATGCCGGCGTTGGGGTCGGGGTCCCAGCGCGCCACGCGCTTCTCGCCGAAAGCCGCCGGGCCCTCGGTGAAGTCGGGGTGCATCCAGTGCAGCCTGAGCAGCGCCCACGCCTTCTCGAGCGCCTGGGTGTAGCCCTGCTCGAGCCCACCCCAGATCGCCTGCTTGGAGAGCGCCATCGCCTGCGGCGAGTTGCCGGCCATCTGCAGCGCCATGGTCTCGGCGAGCGGCAGGAGGTCGCTCGGCCTGTCGACCAGCTCGTCCACCAGCCCGAGCTGGTGCGCGCGCTCGGCGCCGAGCCGGAAGTGCTTGCCCTGGAGCGTCATGCGCAGCGCGGTGCCGAGCGGCAGGCGCTTGGCGAGGCCGATGTTCTCGAGCGCGCCCACCATGCCCACGTTGACGTGGGTGTCGACGAAGCTCGCGTTGCGCGACGCGAGGATGAGGTCGGCGTCGACCACGAAGTGGTGCCCGCCGCCCACGCAGAGTCCATTGACCGCGGCGATCACCGGCTTCCACACCCGGTTCTGGTAGGGCGACCAGAACACCGACTCGCCGAGCGGCTGGTTGATGAAGACCTCGCTCGTCTCCTCGTCGGTGGCGACGTCGAAGCCGGTGCAGAAGTGCTTCTCGCCCGCGCCGGTGACGATCGCCACCCGTACCGCGGGGTCGTCGCGGACGTCGCTCCACACCGCGCGGAACATCGCGTGCATCGACGGCGCGAGCGCGTTGCCGCGCTCGGGGCGGTCGAGGGTGATGAGCGCGACGCCGCCCATCTTCTCGTAGCGCAGCCCGTTGAGCGGCTTCGACACGTCGATCTCGTGGTAGCGCGACACGTGGGTCATGGGGCGTCCTCGGAGGTGGCCGCGTGGGCGTCGAAGAGGGAGTCGGTGAGCGGCGTGCCGACCGCGGCGCGGGCGCGGCGCGCGCCCACCGAGCTCGCGGCGAGCTGCTCGATGCGGCGGCTGAAGCGATAGGCCGGTCCTTCGAGCGTGATGCCGATCGCGCCGAACACCTGGTGGCAGACCACGGCGGCCTCGCGCGCTGCGCTCGCGGCCGAGAGCCGGGCTGCGGCGGCGTAGCGGCGCGCGGTGATCGAGTCGTCGCCGCGGTCGGCGTGGAACGCGCCGGCGCGAGCGAGCGTGGCGGCGGCCGAGAGCCGCATCGCCGAGTCGGCGAGCGGGTGCGCCACCGCCTGGAACTTGCCGAGTGGCTTCCCGAACTGGACCCGCCCGCGGGCGTGCTCGGCGGCCGTGGTCACGAGCGCGCGCGCGGCGGCGGCGAGGTAGGCGGCGAGCGCCACGTCGTGGACCGTGAGGGCGGTGTCGCTCCGCTCGAGCACGTCGCCGATCGGCTCGATCGTTACGCGGCCCCACGGGTCGCCGCCCAGGCTCTCGACGGGCTCGATCGGCCCCGCCGGGAGCCCGGCGCGAAGCCGCCCACCCTGCTCGATCAGGAACCGATCCGCCACCGTCGCCCACGGCAGGAGCGGCGGCGCGCCCACCGACACCACGAGCTCACCGGCAGCGATCGCGTCGCGGTCGGCGCCCTCGAGGACATGCGTGGCGAGGAACGTCTCCGCGATCGGACCGGGGCAGAGCGCCGCGCCGAGCGCCTCGCAGGTCGCGGCGATCTCGAGCGCGCCGCCGCCACCCTGGGGCGTGCCGAGCGCCAGGAACCCGAGCTCGGCGAGCGCGCTCCACGGCTCGCGCGGGAAGCGGCCCTCGCTCCCCTCCACGGCCGCGCGGGTGGCGCGGTCGCGGCACAGCTTCGCCACCGCGTCGGCGATCGCCTGCTGCTCGGCGTTCCAGGTCAGGTCGAGGGTCATGACTCGGCGTCGAGCCCCCAGCGCAGCGCGGCGAGGACGCGACGATGCCCGCCGACGCCGCCGAGCTCGAGGCTCAACGCGTGCAGCCGCATCGTCCACACGTGCAGGTCGTATTCGCGGGTGAAGCCGATCGCGCCCGAGAGCTGGTGGGTCTCGCGGGCCACGCGCGTCGCCGCCGCGGAGGCGTAGGCCGCGGCGGTGGCGGTGCCTTCCGCGGGTGCCTTCTGGTGGGCGGCCTCGAACGCGAGCCAGCGCGCGCCCTCGATGAGCACCTTGAGCTCGGCGAGGCGGTGCTGCACCGCCTGGAACGAGCCGATGGTGCGGCCGAACTGCTTCCGCACCTTGAGGTAGTCGACGGTGGTGGCGAGCGCCGCGTCCATGGTGCCGACGGTCTCGATCGCGAGGGCGAGCCGCCACAGGCTCGCGAGGCGCGCGTGCGAGCCCGGGCCGAGGTCGGCGCCGCGTCCGGCGAAGTCGCCGACCAGCCGGCCCATCGGGTAGCCGAAGTCGGAGCGGACCTGCTCGGCGTCGCCGTCGCGGAGCGCGACGAGCCGGACACCCTCGTCGTCGCCGAACACCAGCGTGCGCGCGTGCGCCGCGAAGCGCACCGGCTCGCCGAGGTCCCAGTCGTGGGCCAGCGCCACCGGTCCCGTGAGCGGCGCGTCGGTGAGGCCGGCCGCGACGATCGCCTGCGCGGCGAACGGCACGACGCCCGCGTGGCGCGCGACCACCTCGGCCACGAGCGTCGCCTCGAGCAGGCCCATCCCCTCCTGGCGCGCGATCCCGGCGTAGCCGCCGCCGACCAACGCCTCGAGGAGCACGGCGTCGTGGGCGCCGCCGGCGTTGCGCAGCTCGACGGCGCGCTTGGGGCCAGCGTGGCGCGCGCACAGCGCCAGGACGGCGTCCACGATCGCGCGCTGGTCGTCGCTGAGCTCGAAGTCCATGGCGCGTGGCGGCGGGCTATTCGCTGGGCAGGCCGAGGATCCGGCTGGCGATCAGGTTGAGCTGGATCTCGGTGGCGCCCACCGCCACCCCGGCGGTCATGGCGAGGCGGAAGTTGGCGTCGGCGAAGGTGCCCGACTCCATCGCCTCGGGACCGAGGATCTCGAGGGCGAGCTCGCCGACGTGGCGGTCGGCGTTCGTCCCGGCGACGCGCGCGAGCTGGGTGTCGGCGCTGGGCGGCGCGCCGTGGGCGCGCTGGTCGATCACGCGCCAGTTGAGGAGCCGCGCGGCCTCGCAGATCGCGCGCGCCTCGGCGAGGCGGTCGATCACCAGCGGGTCGCGGGTGAGGCCGCGCTCGCGGCAGATCGCCACCAGCCGGTCCAGGGTGCGGGCGGCGCGGGCGTAGCGCGCGGCGCCCACGCGCTCGAACTGGAGCGCGTAGCTCACCACGTCCCAGCCCGCGTTCTCCTCGCCGAGGCGGCAGCTCACCGGCACCCGCGCGCCGGTGAAGAAGACCTCGTGGAAGTAGCGGTCGCCGACCACCGACGGGATCTCCCGCACCTCGATCCCGGGCGTGCTCATGGGGACGAGCAGCACCGAGATGCCGCGGGTGCGCCTCGACGCGGGGTCGGTTCGCACCAGCAGGATGATGTACTGGGCGTGGTTGGCGTACGACGTCCAGATCTTGCTGCCGTCGATGACGTAGTGGTCACCGTCGCGGCTGGCGCGGGTGCGCAGCGCGGCCAGGTCGCTGCCCGCGTCGGGCTCCGAGAAGCCCTGGCACCACAGCACCTTGCCCTGCGAGATGAGCGGCAGGTGGTGGCGCTTCTGCTCGTCGGTGCCGAAGCGCATGATCGCCGGCCCGATCCAGTTCACGTTCATGTACTGGGGGCCGCGCGGCTCGCCGATCGCCCAGCACTCCTCGCCGATGATCGAGTGGCGCCACGGGTCGGCGTCACGACCGCCGTACTCCGCCGGCCAGTGCTGGGTGAGCCAGCCGCGCTCGGCCATGCGCGCGCAGAACTCGTAGGAGAAGGCGGCCTGGGCGTCGCTGCCGGGGCCGTGCTGGGCGATCTCCTCCCAGTCGGGCGGCAGCACCGCGGCGAGGAACTCGCGGAACTCGCGGCGGTGCTCCTCGTCCTCGGCGGACCAGTCGAATTCCATGCAGGAGGGCTCGGGGCGAAGAGGCGGAGGTGACGGAGGAGGGCGGGACGGGCCGGAGCGCAGATCGAATTTGACGATCCGTCAAAAACGAGGAGGTGTCAACCCGTGGCCGCGCCGAGCACGCGACCGGCTGGGTCCCTCGCTGCGCATCGGTACTTCCATTGACTGACCGGAAAATTTGATCGCACAGTATCCCGTCTCGCGCCCGAGCCGGGGCGCGGACCGGAGGCGTGATCGATGCTCGTGGAGTGTGAGCACTGCGGGAAACGGGTGGCCGAGCGCGCGGTGCGATGTCCCTTCTGCGGCCAGCGCGTCAGGGCGCCGGCCGAGCCGGCGACACCACCGAGCGATGGCGGCGAGCCGCTCGACGGTCCACAGGCGCCGACCAAGGCCGTCGATCTGGCGAAGCTCGCCCGGCTGGCGCACGAGATCGAGTCCGCGCAAGCGCGCCAGCGCACCAAGCGTGAGCGGAACAAGGTCCTCGGGATACTGGCGGCCGGGCTCGTGGTGGCGGGCCTCGCGGTGGCGATGATGCCGTGGCTGCGCAGCGTGCAGGCGCTGTCGGCCCTCGGCGACCTGAAGGGCGGTGGTGGGGCCCACATGGCTGCCCAGCGCGTGGCGGCCGAGACGGCCAACGAGGGCGGCGGCGAGACCGGACCGAACGCCGAGTCGAGCGATGCCGGCGCCGGCGACGCAGCCAAGGCGCTCGCCGAGCGGGCGGGATCGGGGCTCGCGCCACCCACCGATCTACCACCGTCGGCCCAGGCGCCCGCCTCGGCCGGCCCCGCACCGGAATCAGCGCCCAGCACATCCGGCACCGCCTCCGTCGCCAGGCTCGATGATCTGGCCCGGTCGAAGCGGCCGGCCGCGCATCCCAAGACGCCCACCGCCGCCTCGGCCCAGAGCGAGGCACAGGCGCAGCGGTCGAACCGCGACGCGCCCGACGTCCGCACGTGGTTGGCGCGGCTCGCCGGGTTCGTGGTCGGTTGCGCGTTGGCGGCGCTGGTTTCGTGGGGCAGCGGACTCGGGGCTTCGGGCGCGGGGAGCGGCCGAGTGGCGTGGTGGGCCCGCGTCGCACCGAGTGTCGCTGTGGCGCTCGGTGCGGCGGCCTACCTCGCGCGGGACGTCGGTCCCGAGCTCGCGCGGCGCTGGTCGAATTCCAGCCCGATGGTTGCGTCGTCGCCGTCGTCGCCCGGTCGCGGCGCGCGCCCGGCGGCGACCAAGCCCACGCCGGAGAAGCACCCGCCCGGGGCGGGTCCGTCGCAGGCCGCTCCCGCGCGCGCATCGGAGTGATCTAGCGCCGAGGCCGATCCACCGAAACCGGCGCGCGCGCCGGGCGAACCCACGTCGGATCGAGCGGCCGGCGGCGAGCCCCCCGAGGCACCTGGGAAGACCGCCCGGCCGGCCACGTTCGCCGCGCTGGTGGGCGAGCTCCGCCAACGGGCGGGTGCCCAGCCGTCCGGGCACGGCAGCTTCGCGCGCCTGCGCGGCGCGATCGCGGCGAGACGCCCGCCGCAGGTCGTCGCGGCGAACGCGCCCCAGGGTGGGGACACCCAGCGAGCCCCAGCGGAGCCGCGCGCGACGAAGCCCGCGCCCAGCGCGGCTCCGGCCCTGTCGGCGGCTCCGATCCCGGCGGGTGCGGCACCCACCGCGCCGGTGGCGAAGCCGCCCCAAACGGTGCAGGAGGCGGCGCTCCTGGGGCTGGTGGTCGGACTGATGGCCGGTTGCTCGATCGGGGTCGCGCGGCGTCTGCGCTCGCGCGCCGCGGCGGTCGCGGCGGTCGTGCTGGCCGCGACGACGTGGGTGCCAGGCGCCGGCCGAGCCCAGGAACCCTATGCGGACGCGCTCGCGAGCAAGTTCGTCGGCTGCTACGAAGCGGAAGGGAACCCCATCGGCGACGAGGACCGCGCAGCGCTCGGTTCGGTCGCGGCGGAGCTGGGAGCGCTCGTGCCGGCGAGCGCGGGCGGACCGCTGTGTCCGGGGGTCGCGGATGCCCGCTCGTGCGGCGCCGCGCTCGCGGGCTTGTCGTGCGAGCAAGTGGCGGCGGGGTTGTCCACGTCGCTCGCGGTCCCGCTCACCGAGCCCGCGCCCGAGGCGTGGGCCGAGTCGTACGGGAAAGCCCTCTCCGCCAAGGTCACGGCTTGCGCCGCCGCCGAAGCGGGCGCCACCCCGCTGGCACCCGAAGACCTCGCCGCGCTGAACGACTTCGGCGCGGGCCTCGCGCGCCTCCTCGGCTCGCTGGTCGCGACCGGGGGGTGCACGGTCGACTCGGGCGCGCTCGCGACGTGCCTGGATGGCATCCAGGCCGCATCGTGTCCCGCCACGCTCGATGCGGTCAGCTCGACACTCGCTCCCGCGGTCCCGACCAACGGCTCCCCGAGCGCCGAGCCGACGCCGAGCATGGAGGACACCGAGGCCGCCGCGGAGCAGGACGCGCCAGCGCTGTCGGATGCCGAGCTCGATCAGCAGATCGACGCCCTCGCGGCGAACACCAAGAGCCCGGTGCCGTTTCTCGGTGACGTGTGCGCGCGCCTGCTGACGTGCGGGGCCGACGCCGGCGACGAGAACGCTCCGTAAACCCAGCGACGCTCGGCGCACGCCCGCGGGGCGGGAGGCGTGCGTGATCTGGGTCACTGTTGCCCTTCGAGCGGGGGACGATGGTGAGCGCGTGACGACCCATCACGGCGTGGTGCCGGGTACCCACTCGCCGGCGGTGCTGATCACCGGCTGCTCGTCGGGGATCGGCGAGGCCACGGCGCGCCACCTGGTGGGCTGCGGGTGGGCCGTTTACGCGACGGCGCGCCGCCCGGAGACCCTCTCCAGCCTGGTCGCCGGCGGCTGCCACGCGCTGCGCCTCGACGTGTGCGACGAGGACTCGATGCGCGCGGCGGTCGAGCGTGTCGAGTGCGACCACGGCGCGGTGGGCGTGCTCATCAACAACGCCGGCTACGGGCTCGCCGGCGCGGTCGAGGAGCTCGACCTCGCCGCGATGCGGGCGCAGTTCGAGACCAACCTGTTCGGACCCACGCGCCTCACCCAGCTCGTGCTGCCCGGGATGCGCCGCGCCGGGTGGGGGAAGATCGTCAACGTCACCTCGGTCGGCGGCCGCATCACCACGCCAGGCGCGGGCGCCTACCACGCCAGCAAGCACGCCCTCGAGAGCCTGAGCGACGCGCTGCGCTTCGAGGTCGAGGGCTTCGGCATCGACGTGATCGTGGTCGAGCCGGGGGCGATCCGCACCCGCTGGGTCGAGAAGGTGGTGGGCGCGATCGAGTCGAAGCGCGGCGCGAGCGGCCCCTACGCGGCGTTCTCGAGCGCGGTCGCCCGGCGCCTCGCCACCAACGACGCCGGCGCGCTGGCGCTCTTCGCCGGCGAGTCGATCGACGTCGCGCGGGTGATCGAGCACGCCATCACCACGGCGCGGCCCGCCACGCGCTACACGGTGCCGTCGGTGGCGCGCATGTTCTCGCTCGCCCACCGGTGGATGCCGGACCGCTGGTGGGACCTCTTCATGCGCACCCAGTACCCGCGCCCGGGCGTGTGATGCGGCGGCTGAGCGGCGTCGACGCCGACCTGCTCTACGCGGAGACGCCCACCGCCCACCTCCACGTGGGCGCGCTCGTGGTGCTCGACCCGGCGACCTCGCCTTCGCCCTTCGGCGTGGCCACCTGGCGCGCGCTGCTCGAGAGCCACCTCGCCGAGCTGCCACCGCTCCGCCAGCGCCTCGCCGAGGTGCCGTTCGGCATCGACCGGCCGTACTGGGTCGACGACCCGCACTTCGACCTCGACCGCCACGTGCGCCGCATCGCGGTGCCCGCGCCCGGCGGGCCGCGCGAGCTGGGTGCGCTGGTCGGCGACCTGTGCAGCTACAAGCTCGATCGCACCGCGCCGCTCTGGGAGACGTGGTTCATCGAGGGAGTCGCGGGGGGCCGCGTCGCGGTGCTCTTCAAGGCCCACCACGCGGCGATGGACGGCATGACGGGTGCCCTGATGCTGGGGCGACTCCTCGCCACCGAACCGAGCGCGCCGCGCACCGACGGTCCGCGCTGGCAGCCCGAGCCCGAGGCCTCGCTGCCGCCGGCGTGGCTGCGCTTCGCGTCGGGCGTGCGCCACCTCGCGCGCTCGCCGCTCGACGCCGCGCGGCCGCTCAGGGACACCGTGCGCTCGATCCGGCGCCTGGCGGAGACGCTCGGCCGCGACGTCGAGTCCGCGACGCCGATGCCCTTCACCGCGCCGCGCACCAGCTTGAACCGCGACATCACGCCCCACCGCCGCTTCGCGTTCGTGGAGGTGCCGCTCGCCGACGTGAAGCGCGTGAAGGAGCACTTCGGCGTCAAGGTGAACGACGTCGCGGTGGCGCTCTGCGCGGGGGCGCTGCGCGCCCAGCTGCTCGCGAGCGGCGAGCTCCCCGCCGAGCCGCTCACCGCCGCGATCCCGGTGTCGGTGCGCGGCGGCGCCGACGGCGGCGGCTTCGGCAACGCGGTGTCGGGGCTCTTCGCCACCCTCGCGACCCACGTCGCCGATCCGACCGAGCGGTTGCGGGCGATCCAGCGTGGGCTCGTCGCCGCCAAGAAGCTCTACGAGTCGGGCGTCGAGGACGCGGTCATGGAGTGGGCCGACGTGTCGATGCCGACCAGCGTCAGCCTCGCCGGCAAGCTGTGGACCTGGCTGCACCTCTCGGAGCGGCTGCCGCCGATCTTCAACCTCTTGATCTCGAACGTGCCCGGCCCGCCGATGCCGCTCTACGCGGGGGGCGCGCGGCTGGTCGCCTGCTACCCGATGGGGCCGCTGGTCGGGAACGTCGCGCTAAACGTGACGGTGCTGAGCTACGACGGGCGCGTGGGCTTCGGGCTGCTCGGCTGCCCCGAGGTGATCCCGGGGCTGTGGGCGATCGCCGAGCGAATCCCGGCGGCCCTCGGCGAGCTGCTGGCCACCGTCGAGACGCCGAGCGCCGCGCGCCGTGGGCGAGGTTCGCGTCCCGCCCGCGGGCTCAGCCGCGCGCCTTCTCGGAGAGGATCGTCGCGCC
>CAYMQR010000182.1:0-6667 GCA_964392195.1 uncultured bacterium
AGCCGATAGGTGCCGGGAGTCACGTTCACGTAGAGCACGCCACCGTCGTCGCTGGTGGCGGCGAGGCGGCGATCGGGCCAGATGACGTTCCAGGTGACGAGGTTGAAGTAGATCGGCCCGTCGGCCTCGGCGGGCGGCGGATCGATCGTGACCGTGGCGCCCGGCTCACCGTGGGTCTTGCCGGCGACGAGCTCGGGGTTGGCGCGGGTGACGGTGGCGGCGAGCTGGCAGCGGTCGGCGCGTGGCGCCGCGCCCACCAGGATCGAGAGCAGCGTGAGCATGGTGTCGTCGGGAGACTGAAAGGTGACACCGTCGAGCGGCGCCTCGCCGAGGGGGAACGTGGCGGTCTGGATCTCGGGCCGGCCCTCGGCGCGCAGCACGAACGACGCGTCGCGTCCCGCGGGCAGCCCGTCGAACGCGAAGCCACCGCCCTCGTCGGTGTGAGTGACGAAGTCCGGCATCTCGAGGATCGTGACTTCGCCGCCCACGACCGCGCCGCCCGTGGGACCGAAGTTGAAGGCCGAGCCGCTCACCGAGGTGGTCCGGGCGGAAGCACCGGTCGCGTCCGCGCCACCGCACCCGGCCGCGAGCGCGAGGACGATCGCGAGCGCCATGATCGTTCTGCTCGGTTTCACGGCCCCGAGCTTAGCCCGCGGCGATCGCCAGCGGGCGGTCTGGGCGGGCGGCCGACCGATCGTGGTAGAGAACCGAGCGAGCCCGCACGCACACGGTCCCCATCATGAGCACCTCCGTCCGCCGACCTCGATCCCAGCGCGCGCTCGCGGTCGCGCTGCTCCTCGCCGCCGCGTGCGGCGGTGACCACGGCGGCGGCGCGGGCGGCACCGTGGATGACGGCCTCGAGCCGCCGCTCAACCCGTTCCTCGCCGACTCGCCGTGGCCGATGACCCACCGCAACCCGTACGCGCAGGCGTCGTCGCCCTACCCGGGCCCGCGCCCCGAGGACGTGCTCGCCGCCGAGGCCGGACTAACTGCACCGGCGCCGATCACCGCGGCGGTGTCGTCCCCGTACCCCGACGGGTCGAGGGCGATCTGGGGCGCCACGTTCGTGAGCGTGTTCAAGGCCGTCGAGCGCGACGGACGGCTCGTGACCGTCGACGCGAAGCAGTCGGCCCCCGACCTCGGCCACCTGATCTCGGGCGCCTACACGGTGCTCGATCGCGACGGCACGCTCTTCTTCCCCCGGGTGCGGACACTCTTCGCGTTCCGCGACGCCGAGCCCGGCGTCCCCGACTCGCCGATCGAGCAGGTCGCGTTCCGTGACCTCGGCGACGTCCTCGCCGAGGGCGACGAGGTGGTGGGCATGACGCTCACCTACGACGGCCACCTCGCGTTCGCGAGCGGCGACGGCGTCGTGGGGGTCCTCACGCGCGACCTCACGGCACTACAGACGGTACGCCTCGGCGACGACGCGAACCCCGAGCAGGTCTCGAACTCGATCGCCACCGACGAGAACGGCGGCGTCTACGTGGTCACCAGCCGCGCCATGCACCGCGTCCAGTGGACTGGCACCACGCTCACCACCGACCCCGCGGCGGGTGCGTGGACCTCGAGCTACGAGACCGGCTCGGCCGATCCCGCCACCGGACGCCTCGGCGCGGGCTCGGGCTCGACGCCCACGCTCATGGGCACCGGCCGCGGTGATCGCTTCGTGGTGATCACCGACGGCCAGCGCCTCATGCACCTCACGTACCTGTGGCGCGACGCGATCCCCGACGACTGGCAGCCGCTCGCGCCCGGCAAGGACCGCCGCATCGCCGCCGAGATCCCCGTCACCTTCGGCGACCCGCGCGCGTCCGCCTCGCTCTCCGAGCAGTCGGTGCTGGTGCGCGGCTACGACGCGCTGGTCGTGAACAACCTCTGGGACCTCCCCGAGCCGTCGCCGTTCGGCCAGCTCTCGGTGCTGCTCTCCGGCCTGCCGGACGTGGCGTCGTACGGCGTCGAGCTGTTCCGCTGGGACCCGCGCACCCGCACCGCGGCGAGCCGGTGGACCAACCGCGACGTGAGCTGCCCCAACTCGATCCCCACGATGAGCGTCGCGACCGGGCTCGCCTACTGCATCGGTGCGCACGACGGCGCGTGGACCCTCGAGGGCCTCGACTGGAACGACGGACGCTCCGCGCTGCGCTTCACGATCGGCCGCGAGCTCACCTGGAACAGCATCTACGCCGCCACCGAGGTGGGCGTCGGCGGCTCGATCCTGTCGGGCACCGTCGGCGGTCTGGTGAGGCTCTCGACCGCGCCGGCCGGCGGCTGAGGCGCAGCGGCGCGCCTTCAGCCCGGCTTGCGGAGGTCGTAGACGTAGAGCGTGTCCTGCTCGCGCAGGTAGAGCCGCCCACCGGCGACCACCGGCAGCGACCAGCTCGGCTGCGTCACGTTCGGGATCGTCAGGCTGCCGCGCTCGTGATAGCCGTCGGGGCTCGCGTCGATCAGCAGCACCACGCCGTTCTGGTAGCGGAAGTAGAGGCGGCCGTCGGCGGCCACGACCGCCGCCGAGCCCGTGCCGGCGTTGCGGATGTTGCCGCCCCACACGATCTTGCCGGAATCGAGCTCGAGGCAGGTGGGTAGGCCGCGGTTCTGGCCGTCGCCTCCGTAGACGTGGTTCCCGACCAGCACCATGCCGCCGTGGTGGTTCTGGAACTTGTCGGGGGGGATGAAGTAGACCTCGCGCGCCGCGAGCGCGCCGTCGTCGCCCTTCCCGATCTCGACCAACGCCGAGCCCGTGCCGTACCCGGTGGACGCGAACACCCGGTTGGCGCGCACCAGCGGCGTCGCGATGTTCGCCGTGCCGTTGGCGATCCGGGTGTAGGCCCACAGGAAGCGGCCGTCGCCGGCACGGACGCCGACCAGGCCCTTGCCGAGAAGCTGGACGTACTGGCGCACGCCGGCCGCTTCGGTGACGACGATCGAGGAGTAGGCCGCGCCGTCGTTCCCCCATGGGCCCAGATCCGGCAGCGCGGTGCGCCAGATCTCCTTGCCGGTGGCGCGATCGAGCGCGACCAGCGCCGCGCGCTCGCTACCCGGCGTGACGACGACGCGATCGCCGTCCACGAGCGGCGACTCGCTCCAGCCCCAGCCCGACATCATCTTGCCGCCGAAATCGCTCGCGAGGCTGTGGCGCCACTGCTCGGCTCCCGTGAGCGCGTCGGCGGCGACCAGATCGCCGTTGGCCGTGAGCGCGACGACCTGGTTGCCGGCGACGGTGGGCGTGCTGCGCGGGCCGCCGTTGCCGTCCGCGAAGGTCGGGCCGATGCGGGTCTTCCAGATCAGCGCGCCGTTCTCGGCGTCGAACGCCAGCAGGTGCTGGCCACCGTCGCGATCCCCGAGGGTGTAGATCCGCCCGCCGGCGACCGCCACGCTCGAGAAGCCCTTCCCCATGCCGTCGGCCTTCCACTCGAGCGGCGGCCCGCCCTCCGGCCATGACGGCAGGAGCCCGGTCTCGCGCGAGATGCCGTCGCGCTTGGCGCCGCGCCAGCCCGGCCACTCGAGCGCGGAGGCCCGCGCCGCGAACGTCGCGTCGAACGCCAGGAAGACGGCGAGAGCGAATGACAGGCCCTTCATCGGCACGCGCCTCGCGGTTTCGGAACAGGGGAGCGTCATTGTGCGGGCGCGCCTCGTGCACTGTCGAGCGGAGGGCAACGCGGGCACGCCCGGCGATGCGGCGGCGATGCTACGATCCGCGTGCCGTCCGACCCGCCACGCGCCCCCCGACGCCGATCGGCGAGGTACCCGCTCCGTGACCTCTCCCGCTCCTTCGCCCACGGCCCGCCGCGGCCGCTGGATGTGGCCCGTGGTGGCGGCGCTCGCGCTCCTCCACTGGGACTTCTGGTGGTGGAGCGACACCCGCGTGGTGCTCGGCTTCCTGCCCATCGGCCTCGCCTACCACGGCCTCTATTCGATCGCCGCCGGGCTGGTGTGGGCAGTGTTCATGCGCGTCGCCTGGCCCGAGCACCTCGAGGAGTGGGCCAACCAGCGCGAGCGCGGAGGCGAGCCGTGACGCCCTCCACCGCCGCGGCGGCCGCCGCCGCGCCGTCCTACCTGCCGCTCTACGTGATCGGGCTCTACCTCGCGGTGCTGGTGGCGGTGGGCGTGGCGAGCATGCGCTCGTTCCGCGGCACCTCCGAGGACTACTTCACCGCCAGCCACTCGGTGGGGCCGGTGCTGTTCTTGCTCTCGGTGTTCGCCACCACCATGACCGCGTTCGCGATGGTCGGCTCGGCGGCGAAGGCCTACGAGAGCGGGATCGGCGTGTATGCGCTCATGGCGTCGTCGTCCGGCCTGGTGCACACGCTGGTGTTCTTCCTGGTGGGCATGCGGCTGTGGGCGATCGGCAAGCGCTATGGCTTCGTCACCCAGATCCAGTTCTTCCGCGACCGCTTCGAGTCGCGCGCCCTCGGCACCCTGCTCTTCCCGATCCTGGTGCTGCTCATGATCCCGTACGTGCTCACCGGCTTCATCGGCGCCGGGGCCTTCGTGCAGGGCGCCACGCGCGGGATGTTCCCGCAGACCTTCCCGAGCGCCGACCCCACCGCCGCCGGCGCGATCCCGCCGTGGCTCACGGTGCTCGTGGTGAGCGCGGTGGTGCTGCTCTACATCTTCCAGGGCGGCGTGCGCGGCGCGGTGTGGGCGAACGCCTTCCAGACCGTGCTGTTCCTCATCGCGGGTGTCACGGCGATGGCGATGATCGCGCACAAGCTCGGCGGCGCCGACGCCGCCACCGCCGCGGTCCTCGCCAAGTCGCCGTCGCACCTCGCGCGCGAGGGGCGCATCGGCCACGGCCAGTTCCTCTCCTACATGCTGGTGCCGCTCTCGGTCGGCATGTTCCCGCACATCTTCCAGGCCTGGCTGACCGCCAGGAACGTGCGGACCTTCCGCACCGTGCTGGTGTTCCACCCGATCTTCATCCTGATCGTGTGGATGCCGTGCATCCTGATCGGCGTGTGGGCGGTCGGTCAGGGGCTGCCGATCAAGAGCTCGAACGCGGTCCTCGGGCTCATGACCACCAAGTACGTCGCCGACCCGATCGTGCGCGGCCTGGTGCAGGCCGGCACCATCGCCGCGATCATGTCGATGGACAGCCAGATCATGGCGCTCGGGACGATGTTCACCGAGGACGTGGTGGTGCCGCTCGCCGGCGAGAGGAAGATCAGCGACCGCGGTCAGGTGTGGTGGAGCCGCGGGTTCATCGTGGCGATCGTCGCGGTGTCGTTTTTCCTGTCGCAGCACCAGCCGCCCAACGTCTTCGACCTCGGGGTGTGGTGCTTCAGCGGCTTCGCCGGGCTCTTCCCGCTGGTGCTGGCCGCGATCTACTGGAAGCGCGTCACCACCGCGGGCGCCTTCGCGTCGGTGCTGGCGGTGCTGGCGACCTGGAGCGTGCTGCTCTACCGCGGGCTGATCGGGCCGGTGCTCGCGGGCGTCGCCCACCCCGACGAGCCGCTGGTGCTCGGGCTAATGCCGGTGGCGTGGGTGGTGCTCGCGTCGAGCGTGGCGCTGGTCGGTGTGTCGCTCGCGACCCGCCCGCCGAGCGAGCGCACGCTGGCGAGGTACTTCTCGTGAGTGGCGCCGCGGCAGCGGCGAGCGAGAGCGTGGCGGCGGCGCGGGCGGCGCTCGACGCCCACGTTCGCGAGATCGTGCGCTGGCACTTCAGCGCCGAGACCGGCACGCCGGTGTGGCTCGCGTTCGCGCGCGAGGCCGGCTTCGATCCGATCCGCGACATCGGCGGGATCGACGACCTGATCGCCGGGTTTCCGCCCTTCGACGGCGAGCGGCTCCGCAACGACCCCCACGCGCTGTGGATCCCGCGCGCCTTTGCGGGGCGGCCGTTCACGATCTTCGAGACCGGCGGCACCACCGGGATGCCCAAGCAGCGCATCGGCTGGGACGACTACAAGCGCGACTACGAGCGCTTCTCCGCGACGCTGCCCGACGAGTCCTACCCGCGGAACGGCTTCTGGCTCATGGTCGGGCCGACGGGCCCGCGGCGGCTCAGGCTCGCGATCGAGTACCTCGCCAACCTGCGCGGGAGCTCGTGTTACTTCGTGGACCTCGACCCCCGCTGGGTCAAGAAGCTCATCGCCAAGGGCGACGGCGCGGGCGCCAAGAGCTACATGGCGCACGTGATCGAGCAGGCGACCACGCTGCTTCGCCACCGGCGTATCGACGTGGTGTTCACGACGCCGCGGCTCCTCGAGGCGCTCGGCGAGGAGCTCTCGCTGGCCGACGTGGGAGTGAAGGGCGTGATGTGCGGCGGTACCGAGATGAGCCCGCAGACCGTGCGTTTCCTCGTCGAGGAGGTGCTCGAGAGGCGCGTCGCGTTCCGGCCGGTCTACGGCAACACCCTGATGGGCCTCGCCGCGTGCGATCCGGCGACGCTCGCCGGCGACTACTCGGTCACCTACCACGCGCCCGAGCCGTTCGCTTCCTTGCGCGTCACCGACCCCGCCGACGCCCGCCGCCTGGTCGACTACGGCGAGCGCGGCCGCGTGGAGCTCACCACGCTCACCCGCGAGCTCTTCCTGCCGCGTTTCCTGGAGCGCGACGAGGCCATCCGCCGCCCGCCGTGCGCTTCCTGGCCGTGGGACGGCGTCGGCGAGGTCCGCCCCTTCGAGGCACCCGGTACCCGCATCATCGAGGGCGTGTACTGAGCTGG
>CAYMQR010000182.1:6767-9019 GCA_964392195.1 uncultured bacterium
GACGAGTATCGAAGCCTCGCGACCAGCGACCTGCGCGATCACCGCACCGGCGCCGTGATCGGCGTGCTGTCGCAGGTGAACGCCGGCCTGGTGCGGCGCGAGCTCAGGCGCGCGCGCGACGCCGGCGCCGCGCTGCGCTCGCTCACGGCGCGACAGATCGTCACCTGCTGCGCCCGCGCCGCCGACCTCTTCGAGAGCGCCACGTTGCCCCTCGCGGACGGCGTCACGCAGAGCACCGAGGACTACCGCGCGCAGCTCGCCGCCACCGCCGCCCTTCCTCACACCCTCGCGCGCGAGAACCAGGCCAAGATCGCCGGCGTGCTGCGCGAGCTGCCCACCATCCTGCGTGGGCTGACGCGCGGGCTGCCGCTCGAAGCGCTCGACGCCGCCACCGCCGAGCACGACGGCATCCCGCTCTGGTTCGCGCCGCAGTGCGAGGCCCTCGGCGCGGTGCTGCCCAGCAACTCGCCGGGAGTGAACGCGCTCTGGCTTCCGGCGCTCGCGATGCGCGTGCCGGTGCTGCTCAAGCCCGGCAACGCCGACCCCTGGACGCCGCTCAGGCTCGCGCGCGCCCTGGCCGCCGCCGGGCTACCCAGAGAGGCGCTCGGCATCCTGCCCACCGACCACGAGGGCGCCGCCGCGGTGCTCGACGGCTGCGGCCGCGCGCTGCTCTTCGGCGACGCCCGCACCACCGCGCCGTGGAGCGGGCGCGCATCGGTCGAGATCCACGGCCCGGGGCGCTCCAAGGTGTGGATCGGCGGCGACGAGGTCGATCGCTGGGAGAGCCACCTCGACGTGCTGGTCGACTCGATCGCGCGAAACGGCGGCCGCAGCTGCATCAACGCCTCGGCGATCGTGGTGCCGCGCCACGCCGACGCCATCGCGGCCGCGCTCGCCGAGCGCCTCGCCGCGATCCGCGCCCGCGCCCTCGACCATCCCGAGGCGCGCCTCGCCGGCTTCGCCGACGCCAGCCTCGCCGAGCGCATCGACGGCGCGATCGAGGATGCGCTCGCCGTGAGCGGCGCCGCGGACGTCACCGCGCGCTTCCGGCGCGGCCCGCGCCGGGTCGTGGAGCGCGGCACCACCTTCCTCGAGCCCACCCTGGTGCGCTGCGCCGCCCTCGATCACCCGCTCGCCAACACCGAATACCTCTTCCCGTTCGCGAGCGTCATCGAGGTGCCGGACGCCGAGGCCCTCGGCTGGATGGGTGACACGCTCGTCCTGACCGCGGTCACCCGCGACCCCGCCAACCTCGAGCGCGTGACCCGCTCGACGCGGATCGGCCGCCTCAACCTCGGCCCGATCGCCACGCCCACCGTGCGCTGGGACCAGCCCCACGAGGGCAACCTCTTCGACTTCCTCTACGCCCGCCGCGCCATCGGCCGCGCGGGCGGCTGGTAGCACGAGCGAGACGCTCCGCGCCAGCAACGGGAGACCGGTGTGTCGTTGACCGCGAGGTTGACCCGTCACGGCGATCGCTCCGTACCATGGAAGGGGTTGTCGCGGTTCCTTCCGGAGGATCTCCATGACGTCTCGCGCTCGGTCGCTCACACGGCTCGCCACCTCGTTCCTCGCCATCACGATCGGCAGCACCGGCTGTATCAACCCGGTCGGTTCGTACACCGGCACGGGGGTCGTCGGGTGTCCGACGCACTCGCTCGAGATCGACGGTTTGCTGGAGATGACCAGCCCGACCACCTACATCGTCACCGGTGAGACGCTGACGAACGACGTGAGCTACCCCGGCTGCGCGCCCGTGTCTGGCGGGACCATGCACGGGGACCTGACCGGAACGGCGACGGTGGCCCTCAACACCCTCACCTTCAGTGGCACCACGACCTGCTTGGCGGGCGGCATCTGCCCCGGGGGATTCACGGGAGCGGTCGGCTTCACCGGAACCGGCGTCGATGCGATCCCGGGCGGGGTGATCGACTGCATCGACATCGTCGGCACGATCGAGCTCTGGGAGTTCGGCGGGGTGCCCCAGCCGTTCGAGATGCGTCTCCGGAACCTGCTCTCGCCGGACGTGAGCGCCTGCTACCGGATGTCGTGACCCGCGCCCGCCGAGGTTGACAGCGGCACCGAACCGACTCAGCCTTGGCGCGCCTCGCCTCCCCGAGCGGCGAGCCCGTCCCCATCGTCTAGCCTGGCCCAGGACGCAGGATCCTCAGTCCTGAGACGGAGGTTCAAATCCTCCTGGGGACACCAATACCGCCGCCGGCGGCTTATTTGGACTTCGGTTCTACTCTGTG
>CAYMQR010000183.1:0-9016 GCA_964392195.1 uncultured bacterium
CCGAGACCGACCTACCGATCGGGCCGACCGTCGCGGCGCGGCGAGCGGCGCGAGGCCGGCGGCCAGCGCGACTCACCGAGCTCCAGCGCGCCCTGGTCTGGACCGAGGTGCTCGGGAAGCCGGTCTCGGTGAAGTCCCCCGGCGGCACCTAGGCCCGCTCGCACCGAGCGGCGGCAAGGCGCACGAGGCGACGCGCCGCTACTTCGGGCAGATCACGCCGCTCGCGACCAGGCACTCGGCGCACGCGCGTTCACCGAACGTTCCGCAGCTCGCCTGGGCGCGGAACGCCACGTAGGCCGGGTCGTTCCAGATCGCCTCGAAGGAGCGCTCGGGGAGCGTCCCGAACACCCGCCGCGCGTAGTGGACCGGCTGCGCGAGCGGCACGTCACGGGCGTAGGAGAGGGCGGGACACGGGCTCACCGCGCCCTGCGGCCCGATCACCGGCGTGACGAACGAGCACACGCTCGCCGCGCGCCGCACCAGCTCGGGCAGCGCCACGGTCACGCCGAGCGCCGCGCCGCGCTCGGCCACCTCCCGGAAGAGCGCCGCCGTGGCCTCTCCGTCCCGCGCCGGGTCCGGCTCGCCCTCGTCGCGCCAAAGGCGCTCGCCGGTACGTCCTTCCCCATAGGGCTCGTAGCCGTTGACGACCAGCCGCGTGGCGCCCCACTCCGCCGCGCGCTCGAGCACGGCGGGCAGCTCGCGGAGGTTGGCGCGCAGCGACGTGAAGATCACCGTCAGCGCCGGTGAGCCCGCGGCGCGGGCGCGCCGCGCCACGCCCTCCACGTTGCGCGTCACCGCCGCGAACTCGCCGCGCAGCCGGATCGCCTCGAAGGTCGCCGCGGTGGCGCCGTCGAGGCTCACGGCGAGCTCGTCGAGCCCGGTGTCGAGGAGCGCGGCGCCGAGCACCTCGTCGAGGTGGCTCGCGTTCGAGATCACCAGCACGCGGCCGCGGGTGCGAGCGCGGACCCACGCCGCGATCGCCGTGGCCTCCGGGTGCATCATCGGCTCGGCGTTGCAGCCGAGCGCCACGCCGCCCACCTCCGGCAGTACGTCGGCGAGCGCCTCGATCACCTCCCAGCGCGCCAGCACCGGGTCCGGATAGCGCGTGTCGAGGACGCACGTCGTGCACCGGAAGTTGCACACTCCGGCGAGGTCGATGGCGATGAAATGGGGTGCCGTCGGCATCCGCGAGCTCGCGCGGCGAATGCACCGCGCACGTCGAATTCGCCGCAGTATACGAGCGTCGGAAGCACGTCGGGCGACGCTGAAAAAGTAGCGATTTCGATCGCCGCCCGTCGGACCCGTCTGTTAGACTCGTTCGATCGGATGGTGAACGAGCACGAGGAAAGGGGCGAAGCATGAAGCTTTACCGATCGAAGATCGAGCCGCTCGCCAAGGACATTCTGGGCACGCTGAACGCCGCCCGGGACATCGAGGTGGCGCCGGGTCAGGTCACGGAAGCCGAGCTGGACGTGAGAGCGATTCTCGACCAGTACGTGCGGGTCGAAGAGGAAGTTTGGGAACGGGCGAAGGACCTGGTCCAGCAGCGCAACCTGCCGCAGAGCGAGCTGGCCCGGGTGCGCCGCATCGTCGCGGACGAGCGCAAGCACAAGATCGGTGACGACGGCATCGACTGGATCATCGACCAACTCATCGAGGGTTTCCTGGTGAGCGCCAACGTCGAAGAGGTGTTCGCCGACGACCCCACGCTACGCCGGCGCATCCACGACGTGATGCGCAAGCATCTCGAGGACGACAACTCGGTGGATCTCGAGGTGCGCGGCCGCCTCAAGCACCTCCAGGAAGGGACGCCGGCCTGGGAGATCGAGTACCAGAAGGTCCTTCACGAGGTTCGCAAGAAGCGCGGCGCCGCCTGATCCCGACGCCGCGCGCGCCAGGTGCCGGACGGCACCGGCGACCGAAGATCGGCCGGCCCTCGCGGGCCGGCCGATTTTTTCTCCGATCCCCTCGGCGGAAGACCGTGTGCGGCGCCGCGCGAACGACCATGGTCCGCAGGCGCCGCCGCCGGCGAGCCGAGCGAAGCCGAGGCGCCTTGGCGGTGGATCCCCATGCGCTTCGCGCACGCTCCTCGAGGAAGCCTCAAACCATCGGCGCCTGTCGGCGTGCGAAGCGCATTCTCCGACACGCTCCTAGCCACGGGCGCCGGGCGACGGCTATTCCTGCCCGCCCTCGCGACCGATCGACGAGGAGCGCGACCGTCTGCGCCGAGCCCCCCCATGAAAGACACCAGCTCCGCGCGCGCCCGCCGCGGCGACCTCGCGGTCGCCCGCTCGCGGTTGGCCTGATGGAACGCGAGTTGCGCGCGACGCTGCTCGGCGCCGTGCGCACCGCCCTCGGCGGCGACTGGCAACGCGCGCATCTCGTCGTCGGGGAGCACGACGACGTGCAGCTCGCCAACTGGATCCACGCGGTGTTGCACCGCATGGAGGGCGACTCCGGCAACGCGGCCTACTGGTTTCGGCGCTGCGGCCGTCCGTTTCGGCGCGAGGTGTCGATCGACGACGAGCTGCGCGAGCTCGAGCGCGCGCTCGAAGCGGACGGCGACGCTCCGTGATCGAGCTCGCGCGAGCCGCCGCGTGCGGCCCTCGGCGTGCGCGCCTCGGCACCGCGATCACCGCCGCGCTGCTGGCGGTCGCGGGTTGCGGGGACGATCCCGGCGCGAGCGGCGCGTGTGGCGCCCGCACCTGGGTCTCGGCCTGGCAGGCGGCTCCCACCGACGCGCTGCTGCCGATCGACGCCAGCCTGAACTGGCTGCGGGCCGGCGCCGACCAGAGCTACCGCGTGATGCTCACGCCGCTCGGCGACGGCAGCGCCGCTCGCGTCCACGTCAGCAACCGCTTCGGCCGCGGAACGATGCGCCTCGCCGCGGTGCGGCTGGCGCGCCGCGGCGACGGCGCCGGGGTCGTGGCCGGCACCTCGGTCACGCTCACCTTCGGCGGCGATCGCTCGGTCACCCTCGCCCCGGGATCCGAAGCGGTGAGCGATCCGGCCGAGTTCCGCGTGACCGCGTTCGAGGTTCTCGCGATCAGTGTCCACGCCCTCGACGCGGGCGGTGTGCCGACCCATCACCTCACCGGGCGACAGCGCTCCTACGCGACCGCGCCGGGCGCCGGCGACCACACCGAGGACCTCGCGGCCGACGCCTTCACCCAGACCACCACCAGCCGGCCGATCGTCGCCGCCCTCGACGTCCTGGCGCCCGCGGGCTCGGCGGCGCTCGTCACGCTCGGCGACTCGCTCACCGACGGCTTCCAGGCCGGTCCGCTCGGCATCCCCGAGACCCAGGCGACCGTCGATACCGATCAGCGCTACCCCGATTTCCTGCGCCGCCGCCTCGGGACCTCCGCGCGGCGTCTCGCGGTCTCGAACGCCGGGATCAGCGGCAACCGGCTGCTCACCAATGGCCTGCCACCGTTCGGCCGCTCGGCCCTCGAGCGCCTCGACGCGGACGTCGTCGAGCGCGCCGGCGTCACCGACGTGCTCCTGTTCGAGGGCATCAACGACATCGGCCAGGCGTCCGCCTCGGCGAGCGCGCTCATCGACGGCTATCGCGCGGTCGTGGAGCGGCTACATGCGCGCGGGCTCCACGTGATCCACGCCACGCTCACGCCCGCGGGGCGCTCGTGGATGCCGGGCTATTCGGGCGAGAGCGGCCGCGCGACCCGCAACGCGGTCAACCAGTGGATCCGCGCCGAGAGCCCCGCGGATGCGATCGTCGACTTCGACGCCGCGGTGCGCGACACCGCCGACCCGGAGGTGA
The DNA here is from genome assembly GCA_964392195.1 of uncultured bacterium. Taxonomy (GTDB): domain Bacteria; phylum JADJOY01; class JADJOY01; order JADJOY01; family JADJOY01; genus JADJOY01. The sequence goes on from CAYMQR010000183.1 coordinate 3,782, forward strand.
TCGATGCTCGCTTCGACGGCGGCGACGGGCTCCACCTCAACCCCGACGGCTACGCACGCCTCGCCGACACGATCGACCTCTCGCGGCTGCGCGGCGCCGACTGCCCGCCTGCAGGTTCGGCGGACTGAGCGCGGCCGCCTCGAGCACCTCCAGGAAGGGACGCCGGCCTGGGAGATCGAGAACCAGAAGGTCCTTCACGAGGTTCGCAAGAAGCGCGGCGCCGCCTGATCCCAACGCCGCGCGCGCCAGGTGCCGGACGGCACCATGGGGCCAGCCGTGGTCCGCGAGTGCCGGCGCCGCGCGCTCAGGCCGCCCGGCTTCGCGCCACCCGCTGCACGCGCCGGAACTCGCGCACCCCGCCGCCACACACGCCGTAGACCGCCGAGGTGGCGAGCAGCGCCGGCGACAGGATCAGCACCACTCCGCGCACCAGCGGCCGCGGCACCCGGCCACGCTCGAGCGACAGCGTCACGCCGTTCATCAGCACCGGCAGGGTCCACGCGCTCGCCCACAGCAAGTACGCGATTCCCAGCATCAAAACGCCGGCGTTGAGGAGCGCGATGACGCTCATCGGGATCCCCTGCTGACTGGCCTGCGCGACCACGGGCGCCACCAGCGCCACCGCCACCGAGACGGCGGCCACGACGATCGAGGTCGAGTGGAGGCGGAAGCGGCGGTCGATGGCTTTCATGACGGCGGTTCTCCCGATCGGAGGCTGGAGGTGCGGTGAGGCGCGCGAGCCGCGGTGGCCCGAGCGCATCGCTCCTCTTCGCAAGGCGCGGGCCAGCGCTGGCGCGGCGGCGAGCGCGCGGTTCCGGGACAGCTCCGCGACGGAGGACACGCCGATGGACGACGCCCGTCCCCGAGCCACCGGGCCGCGGCTCGACGAGCCACGGAAGACGAAACGAGAGCCCCGGCCCACCGCGTTGCACGGTGCGCTCGAGGCTCCGTCGAGAGCGCGGGCGCTCAGCCCTTCTTGGCGGGGCGCTTCTTCTTCGGCGCGGGGCTGCTCTTGGGAGCCGCCTCGGGCGCCGCCGTGTTCAGATATTTGTAAAACGTCGGCAGGCTGACCCCGAGCGTGCGGGCTGCCGCGGACTTGTTGCCGGAGTTCTGCTTGAGCGCGTCCTGGATCGCCTCCGGGCTCAAGTTCACCTTGCGCCCCCGTCCGCCGCGGCGACGACCGCGACGCTTGGGCGCCTCGCCCTCTTCCTTCTTCGGGCGACCCGGCCCGCGCTTGACGGGCACCTGAGCAGCGGCGCCCAGCAGGCTCAGCAGCGGATCGACGTGGCTGCTGATCATGCTGAGCGGACCGTGCACGCGATCGCTGATCGCGGCGCCGATGGCGCCGCCCACGGTGTTGAGCAGCGTCTTGAGATCAGCCTCCAGCCGCGCGATGTCGGCACGGACCACTTCCGCCTGCTTGGCGAGATCGTTGGTTGCCATGAGCCCTCCTGAAACGTTGTTGGAGCATAGGCTTGGTGGTTTTCGCCACGTTTGTAAAGCGTCGGCTGTCCCGACGGCTGCGCCGCCGGGCTTCGGTTGGCCACGATCTTGCCGCATTTTCCGGAGGGTGGGGGAAGTATTTTCCCGCAAAACATCCACGCCCCTTCAGCGAACAGCCCACGACGCGAACCCTCCGCGCCGATCAGCTCCCGCTCCTACCCGCACCCGCCCTGAACGTCGCCCGGGGGATCGCTCGCTCGTCGACCACGACAGGGTCGCAAACCTGGCATCCGGACGCCGAGCACCTCGGTGTGGCGCGTGGCCAGTCACGACGGCGCGAACCGTACCGACCTCCGCTTCCCGTTGCGGGACGCGCCCCGGCTTCGAGCCCTCGCGGACGCCGCGGGTTTCTGGGTCGCGTGGTCGACGAATCCGATTTCCATACCGATGGCGGCCCGGCTCTTCCTTCATCGGACGTGGTGCGAGCGCCACCCGGAATGACGGCCACGGCAGGTCTTGGTCGAAACGCTGCCGTAGCGATCGGCAGGAAAGACGACCTTCAGCGACCCGAAAGCTAGTGAGGCCACGCCTCGGCTTTGGATCGAAACTTTTTTTCCGGTGACCGAGCTGCGATCCCGCGTGAGTGGTCGAGAGGTATCGGATCCAGGTCTCACCTCCGACGACGCCTCGTCCGTCGAACCGAGTCGGTCCGCCGCTCTTCAGCCGCGCGCCAGCAGGCTGCCGGGAAACTCGCGAATGCGAGTTTCCCGCGTGTGCCGATGCTTGCTCGAGGGCCTGCCCCAGACCCACGCCCCGCCCGCAAGCCGACTCGCTTCGCTCATCAGACGAAGCCATGCGCCGCTGCCGCGGGCCCTCTTTCAGCCTAGCGCTTGAAGAACTCGGTGAGCCGGTCGAGCGCGTCGCCGGCGGTGCGCGGCAAGCTGCTGCTCGCCGCCGCGGGCTCGCTCGCTCCCGCCTTGCGCAGCCTGTAGACCGGCTCGCTCGGCTCCGTGGCGCTCGGGCTCGGTGCCGCGGCGGCCGCCGTCTCGGCGGCGGCGTTCTCGTTCTCGTTCGATTCTTCGTGGCGCTTGGAGACCGCGCCCACACCTCGCCCTCGCCACGCTCCCCTCGGCAGGCGCGGCTTGAGCCGGACGATCGTCGCGGGCTCGTGCGCCGGGGCGGTGCCCGTCGCGCGGCTCGGCGCATGGAGAGGCTCGGCGGCAGCGGCGCCCCGGCGCATGGCGGCGCGGGTGGTGACGGCGGGATCGTCCGAGATCAGCGCGGCCAGCGAGCCCGAGAGCTCGGCCACGTCCTCGAGCTGATCGCGAAGACGGCGGCCCACCATGGTGAGCAGCGGGCGGTCGTCGCCGGCCCGCATGAGGTCGTTGCAGCGCTCGAGCAGCCGCCGGACGTCGGCGTCGATGGTCTCGATGAGCGTCACTTCGTTCGTGTGATTCATTGAAAACGTTCGCCTCCCGATGGCGTCCGGTATCGTTTGGCGGGCCCTCTCGTTTCAATAAGGGCTTTCCCCCTGCGACCGGGCTCGAGCCCCGGGCGCGCCTCCCGGCGCCAGGACGACCGATCCGACCGGGGCTCCACCGAACGACCACCCGGACTAGAGTGTGGGCTCGCTCGCGGCGCGCCGATCGGAGAGGTCTCGTGAACGCAACCAACCAGACCAGCCCGGGACGAGCGCCGCGACACTGGCGACGGACCGGGCTTCTCTACCTCGGCCTGGTGGGGCTTCCGGGGGTGGGCGTCGGCGTGATCATCCAGGCCGGCCGCGATCTCACCCCACCGATCTCGGTGGGTGGGCGCTGGACCGTGTCCGCCGCGCCGGTCGCTGGCGCGGACCTTCCCGAGCTCACCTCCCCTCCCAGCGCGCCAGGCCAGCACCCGCTCGTCATCGTGCAGTCGGGGGTGCGGCTCGACGTGAGCCTGGGCGAGAACGGCCTCGCCACCACCACCGGCAGCCTCGAGGGCAACCGCATGCAGGCGACCCTGGGGGCCGGCGGAAAGGCGAAGGTGGCGCTGAGCGCCACCGTGACGCGTGACGGCGTCGGGCGGCAGCTCGCCGGCGAGCTGCGCCGCGTGGACTGCGAGTCCTGCCCGGCCGTCCCCTTCACCGCGGCGCGCGCCGCCGGTCCGCGAGGCTAGCCGCTCGATGCGCTGCCCGAACCGCTCGATCGCCGGAGGTCCCGCGTGCACGCGGTCCTGACCCTGCTGCTGCAGATCGGCGTGATCCTCGCCGCGTCGCGGCTCGTGGGTCTCGCGTTCCGGCGCATCCAGCAGCCGCAGGTCATGGGCGAGATGGTCGCCGGGATCCTCCTCGGACCGAGCCTGCTGGGGTGGATCGCGCCGGGCGTGTCGGCGTCGCTGTTCCCGCCCGCCAGCCTGCCGGCGCTGGGGGCGCTGAGCCAGACAGGGCTCGTGGTCTTCATGTTCCTGGTCGGCGTGGAGCTCGACCCGAAGCTCCTGCGTGGACGCGGGGACGCGGCGCTGCTCACCAGCCACGCGAGCATCATCACGCCGTTCTTCCTCGGCTCGGCGCTCGCCCTCTACCTCTACCCGCGGCTCTCCGACGAGAGCGTCCACTTCGCCGGCTTCGCGCTCTTCATGGGCGCCGCGATGAGCGTCACCGCGTTCCCGGTGCTGGCGCGCATCCTCACCGAGCGCAACCTGCTGCGCACCAAGATCGGCGCAGTGACGATCGCGTGCGCCGCCGTCGACGACGTGACCGCGTGGTGCATCCTGGCGGCGGTTGTGACGCTGGTGCGCGTCGAGGCGGCCCCCGGCGAGCTGGCGCTGACGCTCGGCGGATCCGCGGCGTTCGCGCTCGGCATGCTGTTCGTGGCGCGGCCGATGCTGGCCCGGATCGAGGTGCACTACCGCAACCGCGGGCGGGTGCTGTCGCACGACATGATCGCGCTGTTGCTGCTGCTGATGATCGCGTCGGCGTGGACCACCGAGCGGCTCGGGATCCACGCGCTGTTCGGCGCCTTCCTGGTGGGCGCGATCCTGCCCAAGGACGGGCAGTTCGTGCGCGACCTCACGGCGAAGCTCGAGGACCTGACGGTGGTCCTGCTGCTGCCGGTGTTCTTCGCGTTCACGGGCCTGCGCACGCGGATCGGACTCATCCAGGGCGCCGAGATGTGGCTGCAGTGCGGGCTGATCCTCATGGTCGCCGTGGCCGGGAAGCTGGGCGGCTCGGCGATCGCCGCGCGCGCCACCGGCCTGAGCTGGCGGGAGGCCGGCGCGCTCGGCACGCTCATGAACACCCGCGGCCTGATGGAGCTGGTGATCCTCACCATCGGGCTCGACCTCGGGATCATCTCCCCTGCGCTGTTCGTGATGATGGTGCTGATGGCGATCGTCACCACCTTCATGACCACGCCGCTGCTCGAGTGGATCTACCCGACGCGGCTGATCCGTGAGGAAAGCGCGGCGGAGGAGGACGTCGCGGATGCGGTGCTGATCCCGGTGTCCTTGCCCTCGGCGGGCCCCGAGCTGTTGCGGGTGGCGAGCGCGCTGGCTCCGCGGCCCGACAGCGTGGTCTACGCGCTGCACCTGCTGCGCGCCAGCGAGCAGTCGCTCCTCGACGGCCATCGCCACGCGGCCGGGGGGGAGGTCGAGGCGCTGGCACCGCTTCTCGACGCGGCCAGGGCGCGCGGGGTGGACGTGCACCCGCTCTCGTTCGTGAGCCGCGACCCTGGCGACGACATCGTCTCGGTGGCGAACACCAAGGGCGCGAGCCTGGTGCTCATGGGCTGGCACAAGCCGGTCGTCAGCCAG
>CAYMQR010000184.1:0-1906 GCA_964392195.1 uncultured bacterium
AGCCTCCCAGCACCATCGACGAGCCGCCGATCGCCTGGCCGTACTGGCCGCCGGTCACGGTCGCGTAGGGGCCGGTCGCGCGGTTGAGCCGGCCTCCCAGCACGTTCGCGTTGGGGGCCGCCACGGCGTTCTGGTAGCCGGTCACCACGCCGCCGTAGCTCGCGTAGCTGTGCTGGTCGCCGACCACCAGGTTGTGTGAGCCGGTCTTGGCGGTGGGAAAACCTGGCTCGCTGTTGGGCGCGTCGTAGCCGATGACGATGTTTCCCAGCCCGTTGATGGTGGAGGTCGAGCCGGAGCCGTTCCTCACCACGAGATTGCAGCCGTCGATGACGAAGTCGTTGCCGACCACCTTCGCGGTGCACGCGGCCGACGCGTTCGGTGTCGGCGACAGCGCAGTCACCACCGCGATCACTCCTGTCGTGAGCAACGTCTTCATGGTCGATCTCCTGGTTGATCCGTCGGGGGAGTGCGTGCCGGGGATGGTCTTGGGGTCTCCACCGGGCGTCAGCGGTGAGCTGGGCCTTCGTGAGCCAGGGGAACTCTACGGGTTCGGGTGACGGGCCGGAAGCTCGCTGGGCGTGACGTGAGCCCTCCGGGCTACGCGGACGATCCGATCCGCGAGCTCTCACGTAGGTCCTCCGAAACAAGCTTTCCGCCATCGGGCCCGCCGCCGCGCGCGCGGGGGCCGGCGCTGGCAACTTGATTTCGCCGGATCATCGGCGCGCCGCGGCGCCCGGCGCGAGATCGCGTGTGCATTCGCCCGTTTCGGCGTGGGTCGGCCACCCGGCCCCGGTCTTGCCTAGGGCGTGCTGGCGGCTCGCGTTCGTGCGAGCGCGCGGAACCCGATCCGAGAGGGAGGCGCCGATGCACCGCCGCACCGCTTCGACGTGGATCTTGCCGATGTTCATGGTGCTCACGAGCGCCGCGCCAGCGGCGGCGTATTGGCCGATGTGGGGTGCCGATCCCCAGCGCACCCATCAGAGCACGCTCACCGGTCCGACCACCGCGCCGACCGCCGCCAACGTCACGCGCCGCGAGCTCGGCTGCGAGCTCGACGTGAGCACGCCCGCCACGATCGACGCCGCGGGCAATCTCTTCTTCGGGAGCTGGGGCGCGATCCGCAGCGACGGCGCGCTGCCCACGGACCCGGCGGCGTGGACCAAGTTCGATGGCCGCCTGCACGGCTTCGGCTGGGACCTCGCCGCGCCGCTCTGGCCCGCGATCGAAGCGGGGCCGGTGCCGCTCTGCTACGCGTACGACGGCCGCGAGGACGGCGAGTGCCCTCCCGGCCAGCACGTCAACGGCCTGAACGGCACCGTCGAGGGCGCGCCCGCGCTCGGCCCCGACGGCGTCCTCTACGTCGGCCGCGGCGACGGCCGGCTCTACGCGGTCGATCCGGTGGCCGGGCAGGTGCTGTGGTCGTTCCGCACCTTCAACCCGCTCGACCCGGCCGATCCAGAAGGCGGCGGCCAGATCATCACGCCGCCGCTCGTCCACGACGGCGTCGTCTACTTCGCGACCTGGGCGCCGAGCGATCTCGACAACTCGGCGTGGGAGACCAACGCGATCTACGGCGTCGACGTCGCGAGCCACGGTGCCTCGTACTGGCGCTACCCGAGTGCCGCGCCGAGCCTCCCGGGCGAGCCGTTCGTGGCCGCGCCGGTGCTCTCGCCCGATGGCGGCACCGTCTACTTCGGCTCGTTCGACGACTTCATCGACGCCGCGACGGCGATCAAGCACCTCTACGCGTTCCACACGCTGCCGGTGACGGCGCCGGAGAGCGAGCGGGTCGCGTTCGTCCGGCCCACCGCCGACCCGGCGCGGCCGAGCTCGACGATCCTCGTGCAGCGCCTGGTCGCGGGGGGCGACGGCAGCCTGTTCCTCGGCGGCGTGCGCGTCGACACCA
>CAYMQR010000184.1:2006-9012 GCA_964392195.1 uncultured bacterium
CGCGTCCACCGGCACGGTCGCGTGGCGGTGGCGGAACCTCGATCACGCCATGCAGGGTCAGGTGGGCGACGCCACCATCGGCGCCGACGGCACGCTCTACTTCGGCGTGCGCGGAGTGCCCGGGCTGGTGGGCTGGATCGTGGCGCTCACCTCCGCGGGGCAGGAGCGGTGGCGCTACGTGCTCTCGGACGCGGTCGACTGGAGCGCGCCGGTGATCGGCCGCGAGGGCTCGCTGGTGTGGGGCGATCGCGCGCTCGAGGACCTACCGACGACGGCGCTCGCGCCCGACACCTGCCCGTTCGAGAGCTGGCGGCCGCACGTCTACGTCATGAAGAAGGCGAGCGGCTGCGGGAGCGTGGCCGGCGCGGGCGCATCCGACGGCGCCGCCGATGCGGCGCTCTTGGTCGCCGCGCTCGGTGCATGCGTGCGGACCGCCCGGAGGCGGTCCCTCCGAGGGGCGGGCCGCTGACGTCGGAGGGACCGCCTCCGGGCGCGCCGGGGCGGCTCGCGACGGCCGGGTCAGGGAAGCGTCGTGAGTCCCTCGGCGGCGGCCGCGGCGCGTAGCCGTTCATCGAAGACGACGAACGGAACTGGCTGGCCGAGCGCTCGTTCGAGCTCGACCCCGCTCGCGAGCTGGATCGCGTCGCCGGCGCGAAGGGCGTGACGAGCCAGCAACGCCCGCGCCTCTCCGGCGACGTCCCCGGATAGCTCGACCACGTGAAGCGCAGCGAGGTCGTCGAGAAGCGCGGCGACGGCACGATCGCGCTCCTTCGGCGCGAGGGTGCCTTCGCGCACCCGGCGGGCGAACGCCGACACGATCTCGACCTCCGAGAGCCGGCTGGTGGCGGCGCGGCCCGCTGCCAGCCAACGCCGCACCACCGGCGTCGCTTCCTCCTGGATGTAGCGCTTCGCCAGCGCGCTGGCATCGAAGTAGCGCATCAGAGGCGATCCTCACGGTCGTCGGCGATGATCTCGCTCACCGGGCGCCCGGAGCGCACGATCGCGCGAAACGAGCGCAATCCGCTGCGTGTGGGACGTGTGAGGGTGCCGGCGGCCTCGAGACGGGCCAGGCGCGCGTCGAGGTCCTCCAGCTCGGGCCCGATCGGCCGGATCTCGGCGACCGGCCGGCCGCGATCGGTGACGACCAATCGCTCGCCGTGCTGAACACGGCGAAGATAGGTGCCGAGGCGCGCCTTGAGCTCGCGGGCGCCGACGGCGGCTGGACGGGCCATGTGGTCATTGTGACCACATGTGGCCGCTCGCATCAAGCCGCCGAGCGCCGCGCTCTCACTGGCCGTAGAGGCTCGCGATCCGCTCGGCGCGATAGCCGGTCCAGGGCATGGTGGGGAAGTCCTGGCGGATCGTCATCTCCCACACCTTGAGGTTGTCGGTGGGGCGGACCTCGGCGACGCGGATCCAGCGCAGGCCGAGCGGAATGGCGTCCCACGCGCCGGCGTCGTCGACCAGCACGTTGCCGTTGGGGAGCCAGTTCGCGTCGCCCGAGAAGTAGCTGAAGACGGGCGGGTTCCAGTCGGGGTCGACCCACGCCCAGTCCTCGTGGATCGTCATCGCATTGGTGTCGATCGAGTAGATCACCGGGCGGCTCTTGTGCGGCAGGCTCGGGCGATCGGTGTCGTTGTCGTAGAGGATGATGCGCCCGTCGGGCATGAGCTGCGGCGCGTGCTGGTGGCTCGGCAGCATCCCGCCGCCCACCAGCGTCAGGAACGGCCAGGCGTCGTCGGCGGTGCTGTCGGGCAGGTTCGAGCCGATCACCCACACGAGCTGCTGGGTCTGTCGGTCGATCTTGAAGACGATGTCCTGGTTCCGCGACGAGACGATGAAGTTGCCGTCGCTCGGGTCGTAGACCACCGCGTTCAGGTGGCTCCAGTCCTGGGTGTGGAAGCCGTAGACCGTGTCCCACTGGCCGAAGTCGAACGAAGGCCAGTACGGGATGCGGTACGGGTCGAGCACGTCGAACATGTTGATGCGCGAGACCACCTGCCCGGCGGGCGTGAACTCGACGATCTGATCGCCGACGACGTTGTAGGTGACGTCGCCGGGCGGGTAGCCGGACACCGCTCGCATGTCGATGCCGAGCGTCACGAAGTTGCCGTTCGGCAGCTCGATGATCTCGTGGTGCGACTCGCCGGTGCCGAGCGAGTTCGAGGTCCAGCTCCGCACCAGGTTGCCGAGCGGGTCGACCTCCTTGATGCGGTTGGCGAGGTAGATGATGTTGCCGTTGGCGCGCCGCATGAACGCCGAGATCTGCACGCCCGCGGCCTCTTGCAGGTACCACACGAGGTTGCCCTCGGCGTCCACCACGTAGAGCCCGCCGGTGGGCGTGCCGCCGAAGTTGCCGCACAAGAGCGTGTAGCCGGGCTGCATCAGGCTCGTCTGCGCGGTGGTGATGGTCACCGGCAGCGGCTGGATGCCGGCCTGCAGCGGGCGGGTGTTCCACAGGAAGGACTGCCAGCGCGGCGTGCCGTTGTCGTTGACCTGGATCGTCAGGTTGTAGGTGCTCGCCGCCTTCAGACCGAGCACCATCATCCGGTGGTGGGTGGCGGGGTGCGGGGTCAGGATGCCGCTCGCCGGGACCCACCACGCACCGCTCGCGCTCGAGACCTGCAGCGTGGGCGTGGTGCTCGCGGCGGTGTCGAACTCCACGACCGCGGCGAGGATGTTGTTCGGCGCCTCGGTGATCGTCACGTTGGAGATCGGGAGCGCCGCGTCGATGGTGAGCGGCAGCGAGGACGAGAGCGCGCCGTCGACCTTCACCACCACCGGATAGCTGCCGCTCGGCTTCACGCTCGGCAGCACCGCCTTGATGGTGGTGTCCGACCACGTGGTGACGGCGAGCTCGGCGCCGTCGAAGAGCACGGCGTCGTTCACGTCCTTGGTGGCGCCGAAGCCCGAGCCGGTGAGCGTGATCGTGGCGCCCGGCACGGCGGGGTTGGGTGACACCGAGTTGAACGTGACGCACCCGGCGACGAGCGTGGCCGCGCACACCAGCGAGGCGAGGCGCGCTCGCGCCCCCGAGGAGACGGTCATCGAGGACCTCACGGGCTGGGGTAGAGGGTGGCGAGGCGGGCGAGGTTGAAGCCGGTGTGGGACTCGCCCTCGGCGGGGTCCTTCACCAGCATCTCCCACACCTTCACGTTGTCGGACTTGCGGACCTCGGCGTATTGCGCCCAGCGCACGCCCACCGGGTAGCTCGTCCACTGGCCGCTGTTGGCGACCACCACCGTGCCGTTGGGCTGCGGCGAGGCGTCGCCGCCGATCACGTTGAGCAGCGGCGGGTTGTAGTCGGGGTCGAACCAGTCCCACACCTGCGTCACGGTGTTGTTCACGCCGTCGATCACGTACTCGACCGCGCGGCTCTTCTTCTCCGCCGGTGGGCGGGTGTTGCCGTTGTCGTAGAGCGCCAGGTGCCCGTCCGCGAGCACGCGCACCGAGTGCTGATGGTTGGGGAGCTGGACGGTGCCGATCGGAGTCAGGAACGGCCAGTCGTCGTCGCCGGAGGTGGTGGGCAGGTCGGCGCCCAGCACCCACTTCAGCGCGCCGCTCACGCGGTCGATCTTGAAGACGAGGTCCTGGTGGTTGGCGGACACCACGAAGCTGTCGTCGCTCGCGTCGTAGGCGAGCGAGTTGCCGTGGGTCCAGTCCTTGGTGCCGTCGACGTTGTAGATGTCGTCGTAGCTGGGCGTGTTGAAGGAGCCCGCGTCGGCGATCCGATAGGGGTCGAGGATGTCGAGGAGCTTGTGCTTGCGGACCACCTGCCCGGTGCGGGTGAACTCGGTGACGATGTCGCCGACCACCGGGTAGGTGTTGCCGTCGGGGTAGGGGCCGATGTAGCGCAGCTCGGTGCCGAGCGACGCGAGGTTGCCGTTCGGTATCTCGGTCACGAAGTGGTGGAAGCCGGTGACGCCCATCGGCCCGCCGGTCCAGCCCGCGACCGTGGTGCCCATCATGTCGACCTCCACCACCGATCCGCCCGCGACGTACGCGAAGTGGCCGTTGGCGAGGCGGTGCACGTCGGCGACGCCCTGGATGCTCGGGCGGTAGTACCAGACCACGTCGCCGGCGGCGTCGACCGCGAAGATCGTCGAGGTGATGAGCACGCCGATCGGGCCGGTGCCGCGGTTGTCGGCGAACATCGTGAAGCCGGGCTGCATCTCGCCCGGGTCGCTGGTGACGATCGTGATCGGCGGCTCCGGCATGTTGGCGGGCAGCGGACCGGGGGTGAGGCTCAGCGAGCCGTCGCTCACGGTGGTGGCGCCGCGCGAGGCGCGCACCGTGAACGTGTAGGGCTGGCCGAGCTTGAGGCCGAGGATCATCACCTTGTGGTGGAAGCCGGGCGAGGTGCTGACGGTGCCCGAGACCGGCACCGTCCACGAGCCGCCGGGCCCGTTCACCTGGACCTCGGGGGTCGCGGTGAGCGAGGTGTCGAACTGCACCCAGGTGCTGAGCACGCTCTGCGGGTTGGCGAGCAGGCTCACGTTCGAGAGCGAGAGCGTGTTCTCGATCCGGTGGGTGAGCGGTCCCGACAGGCTGCCGCTCTTGCGCACCTGCACGGTGTAGGTGCCGTTGGCCTTGCTGGCGGGGAGGGTCGCGACGATCGCGGTGTCGGCCCACGACACGATCGCCAGCTCGGCGCCGTCGTAGAGCACGGCGTCGGTGCCCGACCTCGTGGCGAAGCCCGAGCCGGCGATGGTGACGGCATCGCCGGGCGCGGCCGGGTTGGGGGAGACGCTGGTGGCGGTGAGACAGCCGCCCAGCCAGGCGACCGTGGAGCACAGCAGAACGCCGAGGAAACGCGCTTTCATCCGCTCGAGCCTCCGCGCGCGGAGCGCGCGCATTCGTCCAGCTTCACACGCGCGCTGAAGGAGCCGCAAGGCGGGGCCCCGGCATTCGAGACGGGCGGATCTCGCTCGGAGGCGAGAACCGGAGCGCCCGCGCCAATTCGCGGGCGGTCATCTAGGTTGGGCCGCGGGCCGCATCCGGGCGGGCCGCGCGAGGTGAACCGATCATGAGCGCCGTGCTGTGTGAGCTGCTCGAGCTCCTCGAGCTCGAGAAGATCGAGGAGAACATCTTCCGGGGCCGCAGCCAGGACCTCGGCTTCCCGGCGGTCTTCGGCGGGCAGGTCCTCGGCCAGGCGCTGAGCGCCGCGTCGCGGACGGTGCCGGAGGACCGCTCGGCGCACAGCCTGCACGCGTATTTCCTGCGGCCGGGCGACGCCACCGAGCCGATCGTCTACACGGTCGACCCGATCCGCGACGGCGGCACCTTCACCACCCGGCGCGTGGTCGCGATCCAGCACGGCAAGGCGATCTTCTCCATGTCGGCGTCGTTCCAGGCGCCCGAGGAGGGCGTCGAGCACCAGGCGGCCATGCCGCCCGACGTGCCCGGGCCGGACGGACTGGTGTCGGATCTCGACCTCGCGCGCGCCGTCGCCGAGCGCATCCCCGAGCCGCTGCGCACCAAGTTCGTGTGCGACAAGCCGATCGAGATCCGCCAGGTCGACCCGGTGAACCCGTTCGCGCCCAAGCCCCGCGAGCCGCGCAAGTACCAGTGGCTGCGCGCCGCCGGCTCGCTCCCCGACGACCCCGCGGTGCACAAGTACCTGCTCGCCTACGCCTCCGACTTCGGCTTCGTCGGCACCAGCATGCTGCCCCACGGGCTCAGCTTCTGGGACCCGCACATGCAGATCGCGAGCATCGACCACGCCATGTGGTTCCACCGCGACTTCCGCATGGACCAGTGGCTGCTCCACGTCATGGACAGCCCGAGCGCCACCCACGCGCGCGGCCTCAACCGCGGCTCGATCTACACCGAGAGCGGCGTGCTGGTGGCGTCGGTGGCGCAGGAAGGGCTGATCCGGCGGCGGCCGGGCTGACTGGCGCCGTGAGTGGGCTCGGGCACGAGTGGCTCGGGGTGTCCACCGCTCGGTATCGCGGATCAGCCCGGGCGCGTGGGATCGCGTGTCGTCTGACCGCGGTGCTAGAGTCCGGTCGATGGGTAGCTCAGCCGCGACCCTGCGTGGCCACCTCGACCTCGTCGGCCGAGCGAAGGCACGCGCGCGGTACGACGACGTCGCCGAACATCTTGCGGCTTCGCTCGACGAGCGGCTGGCTGTCACGCTGCGCCTCTCGCAGCAGTGGCTCGACGCGCTGGGCGATGAGGAGCGCGGCGAGGATGACGAAGCCGCGACCTGGGGTCGGGTCCTGGCGCGCCTGAGGATGCTGGGCCGTTGAGTGACGAGCTGCGCCGGCTCCTGGGCGGGCTCGAAGCCCTGGCAGCGAACAGCGGGGTCCGCTTCGCCGTGATCGGCGGAGTGGCCCGTGGTGCTTGGGCTGCTCCACGCGCGACGTTGGACGTCGACGTGATCGCGGGGGCGTCGGATGCGGGCGCGATCCATGCGTCCGCCGCGAGCGCGGGATTCGTGGTGACCGAAGCGGACGCGAAGATGCTCGCCCCCTCGGGGATGACCCGGCTGAGGCTGCCGGACCACCCACGAGGCGCGGTCCGGATCGATGTCATCCTGGCCCTTCACCCGTACTACGAGCGCGTGATCGAACGTGCCCGACCGGTGTCGTTGCTCGGGGCCAACGTCCGAGTGGCGTCGCCCGAAGACCTGGTGTTGTTGAAGCTCCTGGCGGACCGGGCGCAGGACCGTGCGGACGTCGAAGCGATCCTGGATGCCGCGGGCGATTCGCTCGATACCGAGCTGCTCGCGGCAGAGGCGTCGGAACTCGAGATCGTTCTGCCCGAGCGGCTGCGTCGTACGTGATGGCGAGGCGGTGAGGCGGCTGCGCCGGTTGAGCTGGGCTCGAGCGGCGGCCGCGCTCGCGGCGGTGCACGCGCTCGGCTGCGGCGGTTCGAGCGGCGGCGCCGTACCCGCCGCGGCGACCGTCTCGGTGCGCGTCGACGGCGCGGCACCGGTGGCGCGGGTCAGCGAGCGCTTCCTGTCCTTCTCCGTCGACACCGCGCAGGCCCTCGGCGGTGTGTT
>CAYMQR010000185.1:0-9001 GCA_964392195.1 uncultured bacterium
GCTCGCTCTCGCCTTCGGGCAGGTCGAACGGGGTCCGCTTGGTCTCGGCGACGAGGGCGGTGAACAGCAGGATGAAGCCGAGCGGCTGGTAGAAGATCCCCCACTTGGGAAGGATCGCCAGCCCGCCGAGCCGGAAGTACTCGCCCTGCAGCTCGACGATCTTGTTCATCTCGAGCGTGCCGTAGGTCATCACGATGCCGATGATCGCGAGGCCCATCGGGATCTCGTAGCTGATCATCTGCGCGGTCGCGCGCACCGTGCCGAGCAGCGAGTACTTGTTGTTGGAGGCCCAGCCCGCGAGCGCGATGCCGTACACGCCGAGAGAGCTCACCGCCAGCACGTACAGGATGCCGACGTCGAGGTTGGCGACCTGCATCTCGATGTGGCGCCCGGCGACGTCGAAGCTCGGGCCGAACGGGATCACCGCCAGCGCCACCAGCGCGGGGAACATGGCGATGGCCGGCGCGAGCGTGTGGTAGAGCCGATGGGCCCCCGCCGGGATGAAGTCTTCCTTCATGATCATCTTGACCCCATCCGCCATGATCTGGATGAGGCCGAGGGCCTTGACGCCGAGGATGTTGATGCGGTTCGGACCGATGCGGTCCTGGATGAGCGCCGCTTGCTTGCGCTCGGCCCACGTCATGAGCGCGCCGAAGTGCAGCACCACGAACAGCACGAAGGCGACCTTCGCGACGACGATCAGGATGGAGATCAGGTCCACGATTGGCTCGGCTCGGCTGGTGTCCGGGGGTACGGAGTCGCGCGCCTCAGACCCGGCTCATTCCCACTCGAGGGCGCCGCGCCACCACACGTAGGCGAGCCCTCCGACCAGCAGGGTGAGGAAGAAGCCCATCTCGATGATCCCGAGCGCACCGAGCTCGCGGAACAAGATGGCCCACGGGTAGAGGAACACGACTTCGATGTCGAACAGCAGGAACAGCATCGCCACGATGTAGAAGCGCACCGCGAAGCGGTCGTGCGCCGGACCCGAGGGCGGATTGCCGCACTCGAAGGGGTCGCTCTTGATGGGCGACGGGGCCTTCGGTCCGAAGGCGTGGCAGAAGAACAGGAAAACGCCGATGAGGAGAACGGCGGCGGCGAAGCTGATCAGGACCGGAACGTACGGATTCATCGGACGGACCGTGAGCGGGCGGCCTCGATCTCCAGGACCGGCACCTGCGTCGCTGGGGGAATCCCCGGCGCGCGCGTGATGCGGTGCGGCACGCCGGAGGATGCCAACCGTGGCGCATGCGTGTTCGCATTGTCAAGCGTCGAAAGCGGTGGATATACCCGCGCTCGCGACGCGCGCGCAGGGCCCGCTCGCCGCATCGAGGAACGCATGAGAACCGAGCTCAGCCAGAAGCTCTTCGAGCATGCCAAGACCCGCATTCCGGGCGGTGTGAACAGCCCCGTGCGTGCGTTCCGAGCGGTGGGCGGCGATCCGCGGTTCATCGCCCGCGCGGCGGGAGCGCGGCTCGTCGACGTGGACGGCAACGAATACATCGACCTCCTCGGCTCGTGGGGGCCGATGATCGTCGGCCACGCCCATCCCGCGGTGGTGAGCGCGATCACCGACGCCGCGCGGCGCGGCACCAGCTACGGCGCGCCGAGCCCCGGCGAGGTCCAGCTCGCCGATCTGGTGGTGGAGCGCATGCCGTGGGTGGAGCGGGTGCGCATGGTCAGCTCGGGGACGGAGGCGTGCATGAGCGCGCTCAGGCTCGCGCGCGCCGCCACTGGCCGTCCGCTCATCCTCAAGTTCGAGGGCTGCTACCACGGCCACTCCGACGGCCTCCTGGTCAAGGCCGGCTCGGGCGCGACCACGCTCGGCGTGCCGGACAGCCCGGGCGTCACCCCGGCGCAGGCGGCCGAGACGCTCACGGCGCTCTACAACGACCTCGCCTCGGTGGGCGCGCTGCTCGAGGCGCATCCCGGCCAGGTCGCGGCGATCATCGTCGAGCCGGTCGCCGGCAACATGGGCCTCATCCCGCCCGCCGACGGGTTCCTTCAGGGGCTCCGCGAGCTCGCCGATCGGGCCGGCTCGCTGCTGATCTTCGACGAGGTCATCACCGGCTTCCGTGTCGCCGCCGGCGGCGCGCAGGGCCGCTTCGGCGTTCGCCCGGATCTCACCACCATGGGCAAGATCCTGGGAGGTGGCTTGCCGGTCGGCGCATACGGCGGTCGAGCCGAGCTCATGGACCGGATCGCACCCGCCGGCCCCGTGTACCAGGCGGGAACCCTGTCGGGGAATCCGCTCGCGATGGCGGCGGGCCTGGCCACCCTCACCTTGCTCGCCGAGCCCGGCGTCTACGAGCTCCTCGAGGCCCGTGGCGCGCAGCTCGCCGGCGGACTGGGCGCGGCGGCGGCCGCCGCTGGCGTGGAGGTCGCGGTCAACCGGGTGGGCTCGCTCATGACCGTGTTCTTCCAGCGCGGCCCCGTCACCGACTACGCGTCGGCGCTGCGCTCGGACACCCGCGCCTTCGGCGTGTTCTTCCGCGCCATGCTGGAGGGCGGGGTGTACCTGCCGCCCTCCCAGTTCGAGGCGGCGATGGTGTCGACGGCGCTCACAAAAGCGGACGTCGAGCGGGTGATCGAGGTGGCGCGCGGGGCGTTCGCGAGCGTCGCCGCGGGTCGCTGAGCGCCGACCACAAGCGGCTGTGGATGGACGCGCCGCGGCACACTGGGTTTTGTTGACGCGCTGCGAAGCTGCATGCTAGAAATCGCGGCCTTTCGGGCGCCTGTACACACGTTCCGGTGCGCCCCGTCGGCGCCACCACCGTCGTGACTGACACCCCGCCGTCCGGGTCCGGCCAAAGCGGGCCGAACCTCATGCTCAGGGTGGGTTACGGGTTCGCGATGGCGACCCAGTTCGGGGCGTCGGTGCTTGCGGGAGTCTGGTTGGGCGGGTGGATCGAGCGACGCTACTCGCTCGCTCCCTGGGGAACCCTCGGAGGCGCGCTGATCGGGATGGCCGCCGGAATCCACGGGCTCCTCATCTTGGTTCGCAGCATGCGCTCGCTCGGAGAACGCTGAGCAGCGCGGGAGAGCGGTGGAAGGCAGCAACCTCCTGGGCGATCCGCGGCTCACCGTTCTCGAGCGGGTGCACTGGGCGCTGGGCGTCGGGATGATCGGTGGGGGATACGCCTGGGGAGGAGCGACGGTCGCGGTCAGTGTCGCCGCTGGCTGGCTGGTTCTCGCCGGAAGCCTGGAGATCTGGAAGCGAATCGCGCGACGAATGCTGAGTGGAAGCCCGTCCGGTGCCGGCACGTTCGCGGCCGGTGTCCTGGGCAAGACCCTCGTGACCTTCGGCGCGGTGATCCTGGCGGTGCGGTTCTACGAGGTGGAGGTCGTTCCCTTCCTGATCGGTACCTTGGGCTTGCCCGTGGCGTGCGTCGTCGCGGCGGTGGTCGGGCCGGCCCCCCAAACCAGCAACCTCACCTGATCCACGGCGGACGAACATGGAACACCACGCATTCACCTGGGTGAGTCTGATCCCGGCAGCCGCTCACAACCCGACGGTCGCGACACTGGTGACGAGCCTGATCGTGCTCGGCGTCATCCTGCTGCTGGGGATGTCGGCGCGCGCCGCGCTGGCCCGCGACCCGGACGTCCCCGCCGAGCGGTTCGGGGCGCGCGGTCTCTTCGAGCTGATCATCGAGTTCCTGGTGAACACCGTGAAGTCGGTGATCCACCACCACCCCGAGCGCTACCTGTGGCTGCTCGGCTCGGTGTTCATCTTCATCTTCTTCAGCAACCTGATCGGCCTGATCCCCGGCTTCTCGCCGCCCACCGGCGATCCGCACACCAACGTGGCGGTCGCGCTGGTGGTGTTCTTCACGTACCACTACTACGGGATCAAGGAGAACGGCTGGGGCTACGTGCGCCAGTTCACCGGCCCGTTCAAGGGCTTCATGCTGGTGTTCGCGGTGCTGATGGTGCCGATCGAGCTCATCGGCCACTTCTTCCGGCCGGTGACCCTCACCCTCCGTCTCTACGCCAACATGCTCGCCGACCACATGACCGTGTCGATCTTCACGGACATGACGCACGTCCTGGTGCCGGTGGTCTTCCTCACGCTCGGCCTGATGGTGTGCCTGATCCAGGCCTTCGTGTTCTTCATCCTGTCGACCGTCTACATCGGCATGGCCGTGAGCCACGATCACTGACGGTCCGGGATTCCGACTCGCAGATGGGCCCGGCGTGCCGGGCGGGAAAGCTCACATCCGAAAGGGAAGGGAAGCAACGATGAAGCGTTCGAACTGGGTGGTGATGGCGCTGGCTGCGGTGGTGGTGCTGTTCGTCGCTCCGATGGCGTTCGCCGCGGAGGGCGAGGTTGCTCATTCGGGTGGCGTCGGTGCGCTCGCGGCCGGCATCGGCCTCGGCATCGCGGTGCTCGGCGGCGCGCTCGGCCAGGGCCGCGCGGCGGCGACCGCGCTCGAGGGCATCGCGCGCAACCCCGGCGCGCAGGGCAACATGTTCCTCACGTTCATCCTCGGCATGGTGCTCATCGAGTCGCTGGTGATCTACTCGCTGGTGGTGTCGCTGCAGCTCGCCGGCAAGGTCTGAGCGAGCGCGACGGCCGGCCGGGAACACCGGCCAGCTCGAAGGACGAGGCCGGGCCCCTGATGGGCCCGGCCTTTTTTGCTCCTTGCACGGAATCCGAACGATCTCGCCGCAGGGCGTTCGGGACCTGCACGAGCCACCTCGGTTCCGCTCGCACCGGCGCACGGCGGCCGGATTTGATTGAGTCTTTTTTCGGACGAATGACGGCATGCATCTTGGACCCCGACCGTGCCGGGCGCCGATCCATCGTGGACGGGCGCCTCGCGGGGGGGTGCGATGGCGCGGTCACTCGTCGTTTCAGCAATATCCCTAGCGCTGATTGCTATTTTGCAAAGCGGCTCGTCCTGCACGAGCACGATCGCGGTCGAGGTACGCGACGCAGACAGCGGCCAGCGGATTCCGGCCAAGATCAGCGTCTACAACGCCGATAGTGGGGCGGCCGTGGGCCTGTCCGGGGGTAGCGGCGGGACCCTCGCGACCACGTTCAGCAATCGCCTGTACCTGGGCGCGGGCCAGGGGACGCTCGTGCTGCCGGCCGGGAGGTACGACATCTGGGCGTCGCGCGGGATCGAGTATTCGGTCGATCACCGCGTCGTCGACGTCTCGAACGTCTCGTCGCTCACGTTCACGCTCACGCACGCGGTCGACTCCACCGGCTACCTCGGTGCCGACTTTCACGTTCACGCGCGCCCCAGCTTCGAGTCGATGCTCGATCCGGACGGCCTCCCCGGGCTTCCTGATCGGGTGCTCCACTTCGTCACCGAGGGCGTCGAGATCATCGGCTCATCCGACCACGATTGCGTGGTCGACTACGCACCGACCATCGCGAGCCTCGGCCTCGGCGGGCTGGTCACGTCGGTGGTCGGGGTCGAGGCGACCCCGGGCGTGAACGCCTTCCCCGATGGCCACGGCAATTGCGACCAGCTCGGCCCCGGCTCCCCGCCCGGCTCGGAGCCAGGTCACTGGAGCGCGTTCCCGATCTCGCCCGCGGTCACCTACGGCACCGAGTCGGACAGCAACGTCTCCGCGGCCACGCTCTACGACATGTTGCGCGGCTTCGGGGGGCCGGAGACGCTGATCCAGCTCAACCACCCGTACTTCACGAGCAGCATCGGCAACATCGGCTGGCTCGATCAGATGCACTTCGACGCAACGACCGCGCTGCCGGCGAGCTGGACCGGAAGCACGGCGCCGACGAATGCCTTCCTCCGGCGGCCGTCGGCGGTGCCCGGGAGTCCCACGCAGGGCCTGGACTTCGACGCGATGGAGCTCTGGGCCGGTGGCTCGGTGGTGCAGGGACGTCCGACGCGCGCGGCGTGGTTCAGCTTGCTCGGCCAAGGGTTCCTCAAGGTCGCGACCGCCAACAGCGATTCCCACCACCAGAACATGACGTCCGGCTATCCGCGCAGTCTGGTGTGGATCGGTACCGACGATCCCGCGGCCGCGAATCCCGTGCAGATCGCCGCCGCGGTTCGCGCCGGCAAGGCGATCGGGACGACCGGGCCGATCCCCTCGATCCGTGTCGCGGGCAAGGGCATGGGCGAGCTGGCGACGGCCGACGCCGGGGTGGTGAACGTCGACCTCTCGGTGCAGGCGGCGCCGTGGATACCGGTCGACGAGATCCGCCTCGTCGTGAACGGTCAGGTCGAGCGCACGATCCCGCTCGCTGCGCTCGATCCTCCCCCGGTCACGCGCTACACCGGGACCCTCTCGCTGGCCCTCGCACGCGACTCCTGGGTGGTGCTGGAGGCGGGCGCGGCGTTGCCGTCCGACCCGAGCCAGGAGCCGACGTGGCCGCCCGCCTACACGAAGGTCACCAGCGGGTTCTCGCCGCTCTCGTTCACCAACCCGGTGTTCGTGGACGTCGATGGAAACGGGCGCTTCGACCCGCCCGGGTTGTGATCAAGGCGCGGACGAACCCGCGTCGCGGGTGGCGGTCATGAGCACGATGCCGGCGATCACCACCACCATTCCGAGAGCCTGGCCCGGTGAGATCGTCACGCCCAGGATCGCTCGCTCGAGGAGCACGGGCACCAGGATCATGAAGCTGTTGGAGCACGGCACCACCACCACCGCGCGGCTCTTGAAGAAGGCCACCTGGGTGAGCGCCAGCGCGCTCGTGCCGGCGAGGAGCGCGATGTAGACGTACGGCCCCCTGAGCTGGCCGAGCAGGCTGCCGCCGGCCTCGGTCATCGCGATGTCACCCAGGATCATCGAGACGCCGATCAGCGAGCCCGCCAGCGAGCCGAAGATCGTGCCGTGAAACCGACCCGTGAGCAGGGTATAGGTCACGGGCAGCACCCACACCCCGAGCACGCTGCCGGCCCACAACATCAGCTCGCGGACCTCGAAGCGGCCGCCCACGTTCGCCGTGGTGTGCATCGCGCTGACCGCCGCGGTGCCGATCACCACCAGCGCGACGCCCGCGATCTCGGTCCGCCCGACCCGCTCGCGCAGCACGAACGCCGAGAACAGGACCAGCGCCACCAGGCCCACGCCGGTCATGGCGGCGATGACCGACGGCTGGTCGGTGCGCGCCAGCGCGAGCGAGTAGAACACCCCGGCGCTCGCCGTCATGGCGTAACCCAGCGCCCACACCGCGAGGTCGCGCCGATGCGGCGGCCGGAAGGCGTCGAACCCGTGCCTCAGCACCTCGACCTTCATCTTCTGGACGCCCTTGCCGAGGTTCATGCACACCGCGCCGGCCGCGCCCAGCGCCAGGCCGGAGACGAAGTCGGTGTCGAGCATGCGGGGTGCGAGGGCGAGGAGGCGGCGCGGGCCGCGAGGAGCCGCGCACTGTAGCAGGAGCGTCCGCGACGAGGCGGCGCACGCCGCCGTCGCGCCGGGATCAGACGGCCGGACGAGGGCTGGTGACCGCCGGGTACGCCGCGTCGCTGGCGGGGCGCGGCTCGGCGGCGCGGGCGTCGCGATGCGCGGCGGCGAGCCGGTATCCCGAGGCGAGCATGTAGAAGCCCATCGTCCAGAGCGTGACCGCGCCGATCGCCGGATCGACCGGCTTCAGCACCAGGAACATCGCGAACCCGCCGTAGAGGAGGAACGGCGTCACGTCGACGCGCAGGTCCACCGGCCTGGGCTCGGGGATCGCGAGGCGCGGCGCGATGAAGCGGCTGTAGGCGAAGAACTGGATGAAGGCGAGGATCGCCCAGCCGCGAAGCTCCGACATCGGCACGCCGAAGAACGTTCCCGCGGTGCCCGCCAGGCGGTCGTAGCGATAGAGGCCGGTCGCCATGCAGGTCGGCTCGATCGCGAAGCTCCACGCGGTGTGGACCAGCGCGTAGAGCGCGCACCTCCACGCGAGCGACCCCAGCCCCTCGCGCTTGCGGAGCACCACCACCTTCTGCTCGAGCAGCAGGTTCACCATCACGAACGTCGGCCAGACCAGCGCCGCGAACGCGATCGGCACGATGATCGGCACGTCGCCGAGCTTCGGCCCGACCAGGTGATCGTCGTAGATCACGTGACCGAACACCCAGCCGCTGCCCGAGATGTTGATCTGCTCGGCGAGCCACTCGAGCACCACCATCATCCCGAAGAAGATCCCCGCGGGCTTGGCGCCGATGTGGTGGACCGAGTGGAACCCCGCCATGAAGATCATGGCGGCGACGTGCATGACGGCGAACGCGGGCGGCAGGACGCGCCCGGCCGGGAGGACGAACACGTAGATGAGCGAGAACGCGACGTGCACCGCCGTGCACGCGCCGAGGACCCGTGTCGAGAGCTTGGTCGGTGGAATCATGTCGCCTCCCCGCGCGTTGGCGGCGAGTAGAACACGTTCCATTCGCGCGCCGCAACGAGCGTGTCCGGCGGGAACCACGCCGCGAGGCTCGCGCCCTGGCGACCCCGCGACGCACGTGGTACTTCTACCGGCTCTCCGCCGTCTTCCCGCTCAGGAGGCTCACGATGGGACTGATCGACATCCTCGTCCGCTGGATGCACGTGCTCATGGGCATCCTGTGGATCGGACACCTCTACTTCTTCAACTTCGTGAACGGACCGCTCCAGGCGAAGCTCGACGGTCCCACCAAGAAGGCCGTCAACCCCGAGCTGTTGCCGCGCGCGCTGTGGTGGTTCCGGGTCGGCGCGATGTGGACGTGGGTGACCGGCGTCCTGCTCTTGATGATGGTCTTCTATCACGGCAAGGCGGTGCTCGCGGATCCCAGCGCGGGCTTCACGGCGGCGACCTGGATCATGCTCGCCGTGACGTTCGGCGCCGTGTTCGTCTACGACGTCATCATGAAGAGCCCGCTCGCGGCCGACGTGAAGAAGGCCAACACGGTGGCCGCCGTGATCGGCGCGGTGATCGTGCTGCTCTTCGACTTCTACGGCGGCTTCAGCCCGCGCGGCACGATGATCCACCTGGGCTCGATGTTCGGCACGATCATGGCCTTCAACGTGTGGTTCCGCATCTGGCCGGCGCAGC
>CAYMQR010000186.1:0-9001 GCA_964392195.1 uncultured bacterium
GAGGGACCGCCTCCGGCGGTCCGCCGTCGTGGGGGCTCGTTGCGGCCCGACGGAGTCGGGCCCTCCGACCGGTGCGGTCGGTGGACTCGGCCCGGACGCCTCGTTAGGTTGCCGCGGTTCATGAGCCGAACCACCGTTCGAACCACGAAGCCGGGCTTTGGCGCGGCCCGACGGGAGCGCGAGCGCGCGCAGCGCGAGGAGGAGATCCTCGCGGCCGCCGAGCGCGTCATCTCGCGCCACGGCTTCCACGGCGCGGGGATGACCGAGATCGCCCGCGAGGCCGAGTTCGCGATCGGCACCCTCTACGGCTTCTTCGACAGCAAGGAGGCGCTCTACGAGCGGCTCATCGTCGAGCGCACCGCGTCGCTCGCCACCGCGATGCGCGCCGCGCTCGGGAGGAGTGGGCGCGCTCGCGAGCGCCTCGAGCGCGCCCTCGACGCCAAGCTCGCGCACATGAGCGAGCACCTCGACTTCATCCTCATCTACGCATCGACGTCGATGATGGCGAGCTGCGGCTGGGCCTCTCCCGCCGCCGCGCTCACGATGCGCGAGCAGACGATCGCCGCGGTGGCGCAGGTGGTGCGCGCCGCGAAGAGCGCCGGCGAGCTCGCGACCGACGCGCGCCCCGAGGACGTCGCCCTCGCCTTCCAGACGCTCTCGACCGGCTACCTGCTCGCCGAGGCGCGCGGACCCAAGGCGTTCGACCCCGAGCGGGTGCGCCAGGCGATGCGAGCGCTGTTCTTCGAGCCCCTCTTCGCCGGCTCGTCGAGGCCGCGCGCCGGCGCGACGTCCCGCCGACCGTCCCGATGAACGCGCGGCGCCCGCTCCTGGCCTTCGCCGCGGCCGCCGCGCTGCTCGGCGGCTGCGCGCTGCTCGGCGAGGGCGAGGCGCGACGCGTCTCCGACGAGGCGCTGGCGCGTCCCCAGCCGCCCGCCGACGCCGCGCCGCTCGCCGCGCTGCGCGCGCCGCTCGCCGGCGCGAGCCCGGCGCCCGCCGACCCGGCCGCGGCGCCGGCGGAGGCCGCGATCCGCGCGCCGCTCACGCTCGACGAGACGCTGCGCCGCGCGCGCCTCACCAGCGAGCAGGTGCGCGCCGCCGGCGAGGACCTCCACCAGGCCTACCTCGCGCGACTCACCGCGCTCGCCGAGCTCTTGCCGCGGCTCAGCTACCTGCAGACGTACTTCCGCGAGGAGGACGACGTCCCGACGCAGACGTCGACGGGCGGGATCCGTTTCGGCGCGCTCCTGATCGAGCAACGCACGGGGCGCTTCGAGGCGCGGATGCCGCTCTTCTACCTGTCCGGGTACCTGGCGCTGAACCAGGCGTCGTCGCTGATCGACGTCGCCGAGGCGCAGCTCCGCGCCGAGCGGCTGCTGGTCGACGAGGCCACCACCGCGCTCTTCTACGTGGCGCTCAAGGCCGAGCGCTTCATCGCGACGCTCGAGGCCTCGCGCGACCGCGACCTCGAGCGGCGCCGCGAGATCGAGGCGCGCGCCGCCACGGGGCTGGCGCGGCGCACCGAGGTGCTGTTCGTGCAGACCGACCTGGCGCGCACCGAGGCCGCGCTCTCCGAGGCCCGCGAGCAGCTCCAGTCGGCGCGCGAGCAGCTCGCGCTGCTGATCGGCGCACAGGTCGAGGGCGCGCTGGTCGAGCCGCGCCTGCCGGAGGCGCTCGAGCCCGCGCGCCTCGGCGCGCGCGCCCTGCCCGAGCTCGTCGACGAGGCGCACCGCCGCCGCCCCGACCTCGCCGCGACACGCTCGCAGGTCGACGTGGCCGAGGGCGTGCTCGACGTGGCGCTCGGCGAGTACGCGCCGCGCCTCGACGTGAACGGCAACTACTACACCCACCGCGACGGCACCCTCGAGGACGTGGACTGGGACGTCACCGCGGACCTGAGCGTACCGATCTTCGAGGGGCTGCGGACCTCGACCCGCGCGCGCGAGGCGCAGTCGCAGAAGCGCCAGGCCGAGCTCCTCTACCAGGGCCAGGCGCGCGCCATCGCGCGCGACGTGACCGCCGCGTACCACTCGCTCAGGGCCTCGTCGGCGGCGCGCACCTCGCGCGAGGAGACCGCGCGCTCCGCCGAGGAGAACTTCCGGCTGCTGGAAGCCGAGTACCGCCTCGGCCTGGCGTCCAACCTGGAGCTGGTCACCGCGCAGCAGCAGCTGACCCAGGCGCGCCTCGAGCTCGAGAACGAGCGCCTCGACGAGCAGCGCCTCGCCTACGACCTGGCCTTCCTGCTCGGCGGCCTCGACGGCGCGAGCGCGGTGAACGAGCGTCCATGAACCGATCGCCTTCGTGGCGCGGGGGGCGCGCATCTTGAGGATTCCGTGATGAAGCCATGGAGGATGCAGGCCCTCGCCAGCGCCGTCGCGCTCGCGGCCCTCACCGTCGGCAGCGCGTCGTGCAAGTCGAGCGGCGAGGCGCCCGCGCCGGCCGGCGCGAAGCCCGCGGGGGTGGCGCCATCGCGCAGGTATCCGATCGAGATCGCGGTCGCGAAGGCCGAGCCGCTGGTGGCGCGGATCGAAGCGACCGGCAGCGTCGAGGCCGAGGACTGGGTGCAGGTCGCGGCGCAGGTCGAGGGCGTGCTCGGTCCGCTCGCCTTCAACGAGGGCGACCGGGTGAGCACCACCACCGCGCTGGTCGCCGTCGATCCGGAGCGCTACCGCATGGCCGTGGCGCAGAAGTCCGCCGCGCTCGACCGCGCGCTCGCCGAGCTCAACGACAAGCAGGCGGGGCTCGTGAAGCGCAAGGCGCTGCGCGAGAAGGAGCCCGGCTGGGTGCCCGAGGAGGAGATCACCACCTGGGAGGCGCAGGTGGCGCAGCGCAACGCGGAGGTGGCCGAGGCGCGCGCCGCGCTCGACCTCGCCAAGCTCGACCTCGAGCGCGCCACGATCCGCCCGCCGATCGAGGGCGTGATCGAGAAGCGCGAGGCGACCCCCGGCCAGTACGTGAAGCCGGGTACGGTCGTGGCGTCGATCGTGCGGACCCAGCCGATCCGCATCCGCTT
The DNA here is from genome assembly GCA_964392195.1 of uncultured bacterium. GTDB lineage: Bacteria > JADJOY01 > JADJOY01 > JADJOY01 > JADJOY01 > JADJOY01. Next base: position 3,011 of record CAYMQR010000186.1, read on the forward strand.
CTCGCTGCGCGAGGCGGAGTCGGGCTTCGTCCGGCCCGGGAACCCGGTCGAGTTCACCGTGCCCGCCTACCCCACCGAGGTCTTCCGCGGCGAGGTGTTCTTCGTCGCGCGCAGCGCCGACCCGGCGACCCGGCGGGTCGAGGTGATGGCGCGCAACGCCAACGCCGACGAGCGGCTCAAGCCGGGCTTCTTCGCGCAGGTCTCGATCGAGCGCGGCACCAACGCCGACGCGATCCTGCTGCCCGAGTCGGCGCTCTTCGCCACCGAGGACGGCTTCGTCGGCTGGGTCGTCGAGGACGGCAAGGCGCGCAAGCGCGTGGTGCGGATCGGCGTCCAGACCGCGGACGGGCGTACCGAGGTCAAGGAGGGGATCCGCGCCGGCGAGACCGTGGTCATCAAGGGCGCGGGCTCGCTCCTCGACGGCGTGGACGTGGTGGTGGTCGAGGGTGGCGGCGGCGCGGCGCCGCCCGCCGCGCCGCCGGCCGCCCCCGCGCCCGCCCAGGGCTGACCCTCTCGCATCGGCCGCGCTCGGCCCCTCGCATCCGGAGCAACCGCCATGGCCCTCGCCGACGTCTCGATCCGCCGCCCGGTGCTCGCGTGGATGATGATGTCGGCGATCGTGCTGTTCGGCGCGATCTCGTTCGTGCGGCTCGGCGTCTCCGAGCTGCCCGACGTCGACTTCCCGATCGTCAACGTGTCGCTGACCCTCGAGGGCGCGGCACCCGAGATCATCGAGTCCGACGTCGTCGACGTGGTCGAGGACGTGCTCACCACCATCGAGGGCGTGCGCGAGATCAGCTCGTCGGCGCGCGAGGGCAGCGCCGACATCACGGTCGAGTTCGAGCTCGATCGCGACATCGACCTGGCACTCCAGGACGTCCAGTCGAAGCTCGCCCAGGCGCAGCGCCGCCTGCCGCGCGAGCTCGACCCGCCGGTCATCACCAAGAGCAACCCCGAGGACTTCCCGATCATCTGGCTCGGCCTCGGCGGCACGCGCACGCCCGGCGAGCTCGCCGACTACGCGCGCTACGAGATCCGCCCCCGCATCCAGACGCTGCCGGGCGTGGCCGAGGTGATGTTCGGCGGGCTGCGCGAGCGCAACCTGCGTATCTGGGTCGACAAGGGGAAGCTCGAGGCGAACCAGGTGACGGTACCGGACGTGCTCGCCGCGCTCGCCCGCGAGCACATCGAGCTGCCGGCGGGGCGCGTCGAGACCGCGACCCGCGAGCGCAACGTCCGCACCGAGAGCGAGGCGCTCACGCCGGACGAGATCGCGAACATCGTGATCGCCAACCGCGACGGGCGGCTGACGCGGCTCAACGACGTGGCGGGGGTGGAGTTCGGGCTCGAGGACAAGCGCCGCATCGCGCGCGTCAACGGGCTGCCCGCCGTCGGGCTCGGCGTCAAGAAGCAGCGCGGCGCGAACGCCGTGGAGGTCGGCAAGCGCGTCAAGGCCGAGATGGCCAAGATCCAGGAGACGCTGCCCAAGGACCTCGAGCTCGGCGTCAACTACGACGGCACCACGTTCGTCGAGGAATCCACCAAGGAGATCGAGTTCGCGATCGTGCTCGCGGTCGCGCTCACCGGCATCGTGTGCTGGGCGTTCCTCGGCTCGTGGAGCGCCACCGTGAACGTGCTGCTCGCGATCCCGGTGTCGCTGCTCGGCGTGTTCACCGCGTTCTACTTCCTCGGCTTCACGCTCAACACGTTCACGCTGCTCGGGCTCTCGCTGGCGGTCGGCATCGTCGTCGACGACGCGATCATGGTGCTCGAGAACATCTTCCGCCATCGCGAGATGGGGAAGGACAAGGTGCGCGCCGCCGCCGACGGCGCGCGCGAGATCAGCTTCGCCGCGCTCGCCGCGACGCTCGCCGTGATCGTGATCTTCCTCCCGGTCGCCTTCATGAAGGGGATCATGGGGAAGTTCTTCTTCCAGTTCGGCGTGACGCTGTCGCTGGCGCTGGCGCTGTCGCTCTTCGAGGCGCTCAGCCTGACGCCGATGCGCTCCTCGCAGTTCATGGGCAATCCCGGGCACGACACCCGCATGGGGCGGCTCATGGAGCGGCTGTTCGGCGCGCTGTCGCGCGGCTACCGCAGGATGCTCGCCGGCTCGCTGCGACACCCGTGGGCGGTGCTGGGCGGCTCGACCGCGGTGTTCGCGCTCTCGCTCTTCCTGGTGGGCGGGCTCAAGAAGGAGTTCGTGCCGCCGCAGGACCAGTCGCGGCTCTTCGTCCGCTACAAGACGCCGGTGGGCTCGTCGATCGACTTCACCGACGAGCGGCTCAAGCGCGTCGAGCAGATCCTCGCCGGGCACCCCGAGATCACCCGCTACTTCCTGTCGGTGGGCGGCTTCGGCGGCGAGGTCAACACCGCGGTCAACTTCATCACGATGGCGCCGCGCGAGCAGCGCACCATCAGCGCCCAGGAGTTCATGGGGGTGCTGCGCAAGGAGCTCAACTCGATCCCGGACCTGACCGCGATCGTCCAGGACCCGTCGCTGCAGAGCTTCTCCGCGCGCCGCGGCAGCCCCGTCGAGTTCTCGATCCGCGGCCCGAGCCTCGACGTCCTCGCCGAGAAGCAGGACGAGATCATGGAGAAGATGCGCCAGGCGGGCGTCTTCACCGACGTCGACTCGGACTACCTCGTGGGCATGCCCGAGATCCGCGTCATCCCCGACCGCGACCGCGCCGCCGACCTGGGCGTCTCGATGGAGCAGATCGGCGAGACGGTGCAGGCGCTGGTGGGCGGCATCCGCATGGGCAAGTTCAAGCAGAACGGGCGCCGCTACGACATGCGGCTCCGGCTCGTCACCGATCAGCGGCTGAGCCCCGAGGACGTCAGCGACCTCTACCTGCGCTCGAGCAGCGGGGCCCTGGTGCGGCTCGACCAGGTGGTGAGGATCGAGCAGCGCCCCACCCTGCTCACCATCCACCGCCTCGGGCGCGAGCGCTCGATCTCGATCTTCTCGAACCTGACGCCCGCCGCCTCGCAGGACGCGGCGCTCGAGCAGGTCGAGGCGTTCGGCAAGGAGGTGCTGCCACCCGGCTACAAGCTGGTGGTGTCGGGCAGCGCGCAGACCTTCCGCGAGAGCTTCCAGTCGCTCGGCTTCGCGATGCTGCTCGGCATCGTGATCGCGTACATGGTGCTGGCGTCGCAGTTCAACAGCTACCTGCACCCGGTGACCATCTTGCTCGCGCTGCCGTTCAGCATCACCGGTGCCTTGATCTCGCTCTACGCGGCCGGGCACTCGCTCAACATCTACAGCGTGATCGGGCTCATCCTGCTGATGGGCATCGTCAAGAAGAACAGCATCCTGCTGGTCGACTACACCAACCAGCGGCGCGCCGCGGGCGCCGACGTCGAGGACGCGCTGCTGACGGCCTGCCCCACGCGGCTCAGGCCGATCCTCATGACCTCGATCGCCACGGTGGCGGCCGCCGTGCCGCCGGCGCTGGCGCTGGGACCGGGCGCCGAGGTCCGCGCGCCGATGGCCGTCTCCGTGATCGGCGGCGTGGTGGTGTCGACGCTGCTCACGCTGCTGGTGGTGCCGTGTTTCTACCTGGTCACCGAGCGCATGAAGGCGCGGCTCTTCCACGACGCGAAGGCGGGCGCCGCCACGGGCGCGCCGGTGTCCTGACGTTGGGGGTTCTCCGGGGCCGGCGGTAAGGTCGCCGCATGAGCTCGGCAGCCGACCCGAACGCGCCACGCGCGCACGGCCCCGCTCCGACGCCGCCCACGCCCACGCTCTTCGACATGCCCGAGCCGCGCCGCTTCGGCGACGGCGCGCTGCTCCACTCGATCGTCGAGGGCACGGCGTCCGAGACCGGCGAGCGCTTCTTCATGCGGCTGGTCGAGGCGCTCGCCAAGGCGCTCGGCACCCACGCGGCGTGGGTGACCGAATACGTGCCCGAGCGCGAGTCGCTGCGCGCGCTCGCGTTCTGGGTGGGCGGGGGCTGGATCTCCGAGTTCGAGCACGAGGTGCCCGGCACGCCGTGCGAGATCGTGATCCGCGAGCGGCGCGTGGTCCACTTCCCCGACCGGCTCGCGAGCCTCTACCCGAACGAGCGCGACGTCACCTCGCTCGGGGTGGTGAGCTACCTGGGCTTCCCGCTGTGCGACACCGACGGCCGCATCCTCGGCCACCTCGCGGTGATGGACACCAAGCCGATGGAGGCCGACGAGCGCGCGCGGGCGCTGTTCGCGATCTTCGCGTCGCGGGCGTCCGCCGAGCTGCGCCGCGTGCTCGCCGACCGCGCGGTCCGAGAGCGCGAGGAGAAGCTCCGGCTGCTCGTCGACAGCGCCATGGACGCGATCGTGGAGCTCGACGCCGAACGCCGCGTCACGCGCCTCAACCGCGCCGCCGAGAAGGTGTTTGGCTGCACCGCGGGGAGCGTGATCGGCACGCCGTTCGAGCAGCTCCTCGAGCCCGGCGAGAACGACAAGCTCGCGCGCTCGATCGCCGAGGTCGAGAGCCGCGCCGAGGGCGAGCAGGCGCTGTGGCTGCCGCGCGGGCTCGCGGCGCGGCGCCTCGACGGCACCCGTTTCGCCGCCGAGACCACGCTGTCGCGCTACCACCTCGGCGGGCGCGCCTACTTCACGCTGATCCTGCGCAACGTCGAGGACCGCCTCGCCGCCGAGCGCCAGATCCGCCAGCTCACCGACCACACCGAGTACCTGCGCCAGGAGATCCTCGAGCTCCACAACTCGGGCGAGCTGCTCGGGCGTAGCCCACGGTTCGTCGAGCTGCTCCGTGACCTCGACCAGGTGGCGCCCGCCGACGCGAGCGTGCTCTTGCTCGGCGAGACCGGCACCGGCAAGGAGCTGATCGCGCGCGCGATCCACGCCACCAGCAAGCGCCGCGACGCGCCGCTCATCAAGGTGAACTGCGCGGCGATTCCGGCGACGCTGATCGAGAGCGAGTTCTTCGGCCACGAGCGCGGCGCCTTCACCGGCGCCACGGCGCGCCGCGACGGGCGCTTCGCGCTCGCGCACGGCGGCACGATCTTCCTCGACGAGATCGGCGAGCTGCCCCTCGAGCTGCAGGCGAAGCTCCTGCGCGTGCTCCAGGAGGGCGAGTTCGAGCCGGTGGGCAGCGCCGAGACCCGGCGCGTGGACGTGCGGGTGATCGCCGCGACGAACCGCGATCTGCTCTCGGCGGCGCGCGAGGGGCGCTTCCGCGAGGACCTCTACTACCGGCTCGCGGTGTTTCCGCTGCTCGTGCCGGCGCTGCGCGAGCGCCGCGAGGACATCGCGCTGCTCGCGCAGGCGTTCGTGGAGCGCTTCGCGAGCCGCCTCGCCAAGCGCATCGAACCGCTCACGCCGGCCTGCATCGCGCGCCTCGAGCGCTACCCGTGGCCGGGCAACGTCCGCGAGCTCCAGAACGTCATCGAGCGCGGCGTCATCCTTGCCCGCGAGGGCCGCATGGACCTGACCCGGACCCTGCCCGAGCTCGCCGAGCCGATCAGCACCAGCGCTGCTGGCGCCGGCACGGACCCTGTAGGGGCGGGCGTCAGCCCGCCCGCTGTTTCCTCTTCGCCCCTCCCCATCCGCACCATCCAGGACCTCGAGGCCCTCGAACGCGAGAACATCCTGCGCGCCCTCGACACCGCGGGCTGGCGCGTTGCCGGCGAGAACGGCGCCGCCGCCCTCCTCGGCACCAAGCCCTCGACGCTCTCGTCGCGCATGAAAGCCCTCGGCATCCAGCGCCCGAAGAGCTGACGCCGCGGCGCCCCTGTGCCGGCGCGCCGGAGGCGCGCCCTCCGGACCGGGATCGATCCCCCTGAAGGCGCACGCTCCGTCGTGCGCTGGCGATCGATCGGGGTCGTACAGCGATCGACGCCGTCCGCGGCGCGGGCAACGCGGCGTATCGCCGGGCACGCGGCGCGTGCCCCTCCGCGCCGGTTGGTCCCGCTCGTAGGGGCGACCGCGAGGTCGCCCGGGGTCGGGGTCAATCGCTCCACTCGCGCCCGCCGCTACAGCTGCGGTGCGAAC
>CAYMQR010000187.1:0-8925 GCA_964392195.1 uncultured bacterium
GTCCGCGAGCTCGACCCCACGATCGCCACGACGATCGACCTCAGCTCCGCGCGCGCGCTGGTGGAGCGGGTTCGTCAGCGCACCCTCGCGGGTCCGCGCGCGCCCGGCGACGTGCTCTCGGGCGAGACCACGGTGCTCGACTCGCTCGGGCTCGAGCCCGAGTCGGTCGCCGCCCTCCGCGACCTGGGCGTGCTGACGCAGGCGCGATCGGTCGACGAGCCGGAGCCGATCCGCTCCTTGCTCGCCGGCGGGATCGCGAGCATCACCACCAACTTCCCGGACCTCGTGCTGCCGGCGGCGGCGCCCAGCGCTGCGCCGCCGCCAGCTCCCAGCCTTTCCCTCCCCGAGCTCGGGAGCCTGGTGGTGCTGGGTGACGCGATGGGTGCGCCGCCCGACGGCGCCTCCTCCTTCGTCGATTCGCTGGCCAAGCAGCTCGAAGCTCGCTACGGCGCGCTCCGGGTCGTGAAAGCGGCCCGCGCCGACGCCCGCTCCGGCGATCTGGCGAGGCAGCTCGCCGCGCTTCCTCCCACCCTGCCCGGTCCGGTCGCGGTCGTGCTGACCGTCGGCACGAGCGACCTCCAGGCGGCGTTCGGCGCGGCGCTCGACAAGAAGGACGAGCCCGCCCGCACCGAGCTGAACGCGAACGTCGGCTCCACGCTTCGCCACCTCACCGCCCCGGGACGCTTCGGTGCCGGCGTCGCCGTTCACGTCCTGGTGGCGGACCTGCTCGACGCCAGCGACGGGCGCGGTGGGTTCTCCGAGCGTGGCTGCAAGATCGCTGCTGCCCCGGCTCACACCGATCCGATCTTCCAGCACTGGAGCGGCGGTCTCCTCCAGATCGTCACGGATCAGCGACAGACCTGGGTCGCGGCGCACGACGCGTTCCGGGGGCATGGCTTCGCCTCCGCCGAGAGCTGGTACCAGCCCGACTGCGTTCATCCGAGCGCCGCGGGCCACGAGAAGCTCGCGAAGCTCTTCTACGCGGCGATCGTGGGCGACGGCAGCGCGCGCCCCGCGGCGGCGGCCCCTCCGCCGAGCCCGGCCCAGCCGCCGCAGCAAACCTCGCCGGTACGAGCGTCGCCACCGCCCGCGGCGAACGGGCGCGTCGACGGCCGGTTCGAGATCAAGCTACGCAGCGGATCGAGCTTCAAGGCCGACGGCTACACCGATCGCGGCGACAGCATCCTGGTGAAACGCTCGGGGATCGCGGTGACGATCTCCAAGCGCGACATCCAGTCGATCGATCCGCTGGAATGACGCGCGCCCCCACCCGCCGGGGGGCGCGGCGGGGACCCGCCCGGTAAAGGCGCTCGACCTCGAGCCGCGACTTCGCGGCGCGATCGTCGGCATCGCCGTCGTGCTGCTGGCGACCGGGATCGCGTCGGCGACCCAGCCCGCGCCGTCCTTCTTCGTCCAGTACCTCCAGCTCGCGCACGCCGTGCTCGGTGCCGCGCTGCTCGTCGTCGGCGCGCTCTACCTGGCGGTGCACGTCGCGCACACCTCCGCCGGAGTGGCGGGGACGGTGCGTGCGCTGCGGGTCCGCTGGCTCGGCATCGTGCTACTCGCCGCGCTCGCCCTCGCGGCGGTGTTGCTCGTCGAGCTGGGCTACGGCGCGAAGAGCTTTCCGTGGACGCGGCCGCTCAACGACGCCCTCACCCTGCTTTGGGTCGCGCTCCCGCTGCGCGTCGCCTACCTCGTCGTCCGTCTGCTGTGGGGACGCGACGCCAGCCCACTCCGCACCGGCGAGCTCGCCGCCTGGGTGGCGCTGATCACCGCCCTCACCGGGATCGGCGTCATCGCCGGCGCGAAGCTCTATGGCTCGACCTGGACTTCCGCGTGGTTCCTGCACATCGTCTCCACGCTGCTGCTGGTGCCCCTGGCCGCGAGCCACGTGATCGGGTCCCGCCTGCGGACCGCCGCGAGCGGCGAGCGGCGCCCGTACCCGTGGCGCCAGCCGGTGCTCGGGATCGCGCTCCCCCTGGTGCTGGTGTCGAGCGTGCTGATCGTCTCGATCGCGCAGACCGGCGCGGAGGCGCGGGCGCGGTCGGCATCCGCGCCGAGCGCGGCCGGGTCCATGGAGCAAGGATTCGCGGACGCGATCCCCGCGGGCTGCTGGTATTGCCACGCCGAGGTGACCGAGGACTGGCGCGGGTCCCCCCACGCGCTGGCGGCGGTGGACCCGGTCGTCACGGCGCTGGTGCGGAGGCTGTACGAGGAACGGGGGCCGAGCGAGGCCGCCCAGTGCCTGCGCTGCCACGCGCCGCACGCCCTCGACCCCGCGCGCGCGAGTTCCTTCGACGAGGTCGCCGGGAGCGAGGGCTATCGCGCCGGGGTCCACTGCGTCACCTGCCACCGCGGTGCGCCGGGTGCAGAGCACCGCAACGGCGCGATGGAGGTTGCGCCGCTGGACTGGCGCCAGGACGGGCTGGTCACCGACGTCGGCGCCCTCGGCCCCCCGCGCCATCCCTCCCGATCCCTCGCGCAGGCCGGCGGGCTGCCCGCGTTGGCGCGCTCGCTTCTCTACGAGGCGAGCGTGGACGTGCTGCTGATGCCGCGCGTGGATCGCCATCGCGAACGGTTCCGCTCCGCCTCCCGCGAAGCGGTCTCGTGCGCGCCGTGCCACGTGCAGACACTCGCCGGCCCGACCCACGGCGCCCTTCACGACGTGATCCAGGACCCGTTCGACTCGTGGGCAGCCTCGCGCTTCGCCACGCAGGGCCCCGATTGCAGGGGGTGCCACGCGCCGCGCTACCTGTCGTCCGCCGACTACCCGGTCGCGGATCACCGCTTCCTCGCCGCCAACACCTACCTGGCCGGGATCGCTGGCGGAGCGGAGCGCGAGGCCGAGGTGGAGTCGGTGCTCACGGGCGCCGCCCCGCCGGGACGCGCGCCGCTCGGCGGATCGGCCCCGGCGGCGGCGAGCGCCGCGGCGCCGCTGCTGACGATCCAGGTCCAGCTCGCGCCGCCGGGCGAGGGCGACGCGAGCCGCGTGACGATCGACGTGCGCAACCCGGGCCACATCGGCCACAGCTTCCCCAACGGCCCGACCGACCTGCTCCAGGTGTGGCTGGCGCTGCGCGTGGTCGACGCCGAAGGGCGCACGCTGATCGACGATGGCTGGGACGGCCACCCGGGGTCCATGCGTCTGGGACACGAGCTGGTCGGCGAGGACGGAGCGCCGATCGAGGACCACCGCCTGTGGGCCGTGGCACGAGTCGTCGACCGAGGGACCGTGCCCGTCGACGGATCGCTCTCGCGGACCGTCGCGCTCACCGGTGTCGCGCCGGCCCTACCGGTGCGGGCCGTGGCCGCGGTGCTCTACCGGAGATTCGATCCCGCCCTGGTGTCGCGACTCACCCACCGACCCGCTCCGTCGCTGCCGATCGTCACGATGGCGCGCTTCGACGGTCTGCTGCGCTGAGCGCGGCAGCGCCGGCGAGGTTCACCTCGCATCCACACCGCGCGGGGTAGACTCGCGTCGTCATGACGGCGACCGACGGACGGCCCAGGCACTTCTCGATGATCCGCGAGTTCCACCTCGCGGACTTCCTCACCCTCGCGAACGGCGCGTGCGGCACCGGCTCGGTGCTCAGCTCGATGACCTACGCCGCGTCCGGCACGCGCGCGAGCTTCTACCTCGCCGCGTTGCTCACGCCGATCGCGCTGGTGTTCGACTTCCTGGACGGCCGCGTCGCGCGCATGCGCCACGAGCACTCGCCGCTCGGGCGCGAGCTCGACTCGCTGGCCGACGTGATCTCGTTCGGGGTGGCGCCCGCGGCGCTCGCGTTCGCGGGTGGCATGCGCGGTGGCTGGGACGTCGCCGTGCTGCTCTACTTCGTGGCGTGCGGCGTGAGCCGGCTGGCACGCTTCAACGTCACCGCCGAGTCACTCGCCACCCCAGGCGGCAAGGTCCGTTACTTCGAGGGCACGCCCATCCCCACGAGCGTGGTGCTCGTCGCCGTGCTCGCCGTGGCGGCGTGGCGGGGCCGGCTGGGCGCGGACCTGTGGCTCGGAACGATCTCGCTCGGGCCCTGGGAGCTTCACCCACTGGTGGGGATGTTCGCGATCTCGGGCAGCCTGATGATCAGCAAGACGCTCAGGATCCCGAAGGTCTGAGGGGCGGGCTGGCCTCGGCCCTCGGTCAGCCCTCCGGCTGCGGCCCCGCCTTCGGGATGCGCGCGCCGGGGAAGAGCTCCGGGGTACGAGCGAGCTCGTCGGGGTCGATGATCCAGCCGCGGCAGCTCGCGGTGCCGCACGCGCACGGCTCGGCCACCTCGGGCGCGAACGCGTAGTCGTACGCCAGCTCCTCGCCCGCGCGGATGTCGCGCAGCGCCACCACGTGGGCCCACGGCTCGCCGCTCTCGCGGAAGCCGCCATCGATCCACACGTTGGGCTCGCACGAGTGGTTGATCCAGCGGGTCTGGTCGAGCATGTCGTAGTACCAGCGCCCCTCGAGCCACATCACGTAGCGGTCCTCGATGGCGTCGTCCTCGCTCATCAACATGCCGTCCACCTCGGTGATGACCTCGCCCTCGGCGAAGTCCCGGGTGGCGACCACTCCGTAACCCTGGATGGGCGAGCGAACGACGCGAATTCCTACGATGGGGGGCATGAGAGACGCTCGGCTGGGGTGAAGGGTGAACGATCGTGCGCGCTGCTCGCGTACGACTCGGCCCTGTCTCTATCAAACCGCGCGCGGGCGAGCCAGCCCCCCCGCGCTGCGATTCGCGCCACGGGCTCCTCAGCACCGGCCAGCGTGGCGCCAGGCGCGCTCGTCGGTCTCGCCGGTGTGGACGCCCATCCGCACGCGGATCGCGGCCTCGCCCCACGGCTCTTGGCCGAGCGCGCGCTGCGCGTCGATGCCCGCGGCGAGGGCGGCGGGCGCCGACGCGAACGCGACCTGGAAGGCGTCGCCGATCATCTTGCACGGGTAGCCGCCGTGGGCCGCGAAAGCGCGCCGCAGCAGCTCCTCCTGGCGGGCGTGCGCCTTCGCCATCCAGGCGGGGCGCGTCTCCCGGATCTGGGTGCTGCCCTCGATGTCCGAGAACAGGAACGTGACGGTGCCGGTCGGCCGATCCATGAGCGTCTCCGACGCGCGCTGCGCGACGTGCCGCGAAGGGACAGGTCAGACCGCGACCCGTGACCAGCGCGACGACCCGCGCGGGCCGCCCGTCAGCGCTGGCCGTAGGCTAGGCTCGGCGTGGCCCCACCTACCCGTCCGGAGGTCGTTGCCGTGCCCTCCTCCACCGTCGTCTCGATCGACCACTTCTCCGACGTGCTGTGCGTGTGGGCCTACTGCGCGCAGGTCCGCGTCGACGAGCTGCGCGCGGCGTTCGGCGACGCGGTCGCGATCCGCTACCGCTTCATCCCGGTGTTCGGCAGCACGGCGCGCAAGCTCGGCGAGGGCTGGGCGAGCCGCGGCGGCTTCCCCGCCTACGCCGCGCACGTCCGCGGCGTGGTGCAGCGCTTCCCGCACGTGACCATCCACGCCGACACGTGGGAGCGCGTGCGGCCGGCGTCCGCGGCGGCGCCCCACCTCTTCCTGGCGGCGGTGCGGCTCCTCGAGGGGACGCCGACCTCGCCGCGCGACGGGATGCTCGAGCGCGCCGCCCGGGCGGTGCGCGGCGCCTTCTTCGCCGAGGCCCGCGACGTGGCCACGCGCGCCGTGCAGATGGAGATCGCCGAGGCGCTCGGGCTGCCGCGGGCGCCGCTCGAGAGCGCGCTCGACGACGGCCACGCGCTCGCCGCGGCGTGCGAGGACCTCGAGGCGCAGGCCGCGCAGAAGATCGAGGGCAGCCCCACGCTGGTCTTCAACGAGGGACGGCAGAAGCTCTACGGCAACGTCGGCTACCGCGTGATCCAGGCCAACGTCGAGGAGCTGCTGCGCGTACCCGACGCTCCCAGCGCAAGCTGGTGCTGAGCGGCGCCGCCCGCCGCCGCACCGCGACCCGACGAATGACCCGACGCGACGATCACACCGCCCGCTGCGACGAGTGCCGGATGCACACCACGCTGTGCATCTGCCCGCTCGTGCCGCGCCTGCGCACGCGCACCCGCGTGACCGTGATGCTCCACCACCTCGAGTCGCGCAAGCCGAGCAACACCGGGCGGCTCGCGGCGCGCTGCCTGGAGCGCGGCGCGGTGGAGATCGTCGGCCAGCGCCACCGTCTGATCGAGCCGCCGCGGATCGTCGACGAGGTCCCGCTGGTGCTCTTCCCCGGCGCCGACGCGGTCCCGCTCACCGAGTACGCGGCGAGCGCGCAGCCGGTCGCGCTCTTCGTCCCCGACGGCAACTGGCACCAGGCCAGGAAGATGCGCCGCCGCGGGCCCGGGCTCGCCGCGTTCCCGTGCGTCACGCTGCCCGAGCCCGGCCGCACCGAATACCGGCTGCGCGCCGAGCCGTGGGCCGGCGGCCTCGCGACGATGGAGGCGATCGCCCGCGCGCTCGCGATCCTCGAGGGGCCGCAGCACGGCCCCGCGATCGAGCGCGCGATGCTCGGGATCTTCCGCGTGATGGTGGAGCGGACGCTGTGGTTCCGCGGCCGGCTGCGCGGCGATCAGGTGGCGGGCGGGATCCCGCCCGCCGCGATCCGCGACGATCCGCGCGGTCCGACCACGCGCCGCACCGCCCTCGCCCTCGACGGCGCTCCAGAAGCAGCTGGCGAGCCGACGACCTGAGGCCGGCTCAGCCGGGCGTCACGGGCGCGGCGCGATCGAGGAGCAGCGTGGTGAGGTCGAAGGGGAGGTCGGTCGAGGCCGAGTCCGGCACGTTGAGCCGAGCTCGAGAGAGCGTGATCTGCCCGACCTGGCCGCTCTCCGCCGCCACCACCGTCGAGTCGCCGCCGAGGTCGAGGGTCGCGCCTTCCGGCACCGGCGCGCCGAGGAAGTAGCTCTCGGGATCGAGCGGGCAGAGGCTGAGCGTGACGGTGGTGCCGGTTGGATCGACGACCGCCGCGCACGGCGGCACGATCACGAGGTCGAACGCCGCCTGCGGGCGGTAGCCGGCATTCGCGACACGCGCGGCGTCGGCCTGGAGCGCGAGGTCGTTGCCCGAGAGCGTGAGCGCGCCGAGCACGTGGGAGCCCTCCTCGGGACCGTTCGTGCCCTGGTAATCGCCCGCCCAGCGCGTGCAACCCGCGGCGCCGAGCGCCACCGTCATCGCCACCACCCAGCCCGCCATCCGCGTTCGTTCGATCAGCATGTTGCCGGCTCCTTTCGTGGCCGCGCGCGGTGACCGCGGCGGCTGGTCGGAACTAGTCCGTGAGGTTCGAACCCGTGCTGTCCGCGTCGCGCGCTCGCGCCGCGGGCGTGCGGCTCGAGCGATCGATCGGTTTGTCTGCGCTTGTCAGCTCCCACCGTCCCGCCTCGTTCGTCGCTCGTCTCCGTGGCCGTCGGACCGCCGCTCGAAACGCAGCTTTCGTGCCGAGGCGTGCCGAGGCGCTCCGCCACGACCACGTCGCGGAAATACACGCGTCGCTCCGCGCGCGCGCGCACCTGGTGCGCGACGAGCGCGGCTCGCTGACGGCCGGCGCCAGCGATCGTCAACCCGCCGACGCCCGGCAGCGCTCAGGCGCGCGGCGGCGGCGCCTCGATCGGCTCGTGAAGAACCGCGACGATGCCGTGGACGTTCGCTGACGTTCGACGCCGCGCTCGCGCCTACGGCGACGCGGGCCCGCGCCTCACCGCTCGAGGTCGCGGTGCCAGTCCGCGCCCTCGCGCCGGTCGAGCTCCTCGACGTCCTTCTGGAACTGGCGCTCGAGCTCGTCGCGGGCCTCGCGGACGCGCGCGCGGCGCAGCGCGTCGTCGCCGACCTCGCCCGCGCCGAGCAGCCGCAGCAGCTCCTCGTTGTGGCGGCGGAACCTGTCGGCGCGCTCGCGGGCCTCGAACGGCCGCACCCCGAGGCGCTCGAGGACGTGCCGCCCGGCGAGCAGCGACGACTCGAACAGCTCGCGCTCGATCAACGTCACGCCGCGCGCCTCCAGCTCGTAGAGGTGCGCGACGTTGCGCGCCCGCGCCACGATCGTGAGGTGGGGGTAGTGGCTGCGCACCAGGTCCACCAGTCGCAGGTTCGACTCGACGTCGTCGATCGCGTTGACGATCACCCGCGCGCTCTCGGCGCCGGCGGCGTGCAGCAGGTCGAGGCGCGTGGCGTCGCCGTAGAACACCCGGAAGCCGAAGCGCCGCAGCATCTCGATGTGGTCGGGGTCGCGGTCGAGGACGGTCGCCTTGAGCCCGCTCGCGAACAGCATGCGTCCGACGATCTGGCCGAAGCGCCCGAACCCGGCGATCAGCACCGGCGCGTCCTCTCTCTCGATCTCGTCCGGCTCGCGCGCCGCGCCCGCCTCGGCGCGGCGGCGCAGCGCCTCGGCCGCCAGCACCCCGAGCGGCGTCAGCGCCATCGACAGCGCCACCACCAGCGTGAGCACCTTGTCCCACTCGCCGGGCAGCACGCGCGCCGCGCGCGCCAGCCCGAAGACCACGAACGCGAACTCGCCGCCTTGCGAGACCAGCGCCGCGAACAGCAGCCGCTCGCGCGGCGCGACGCCGAGCGCGCCCGCCACCGCCGCCAGCGCCGCGCTCGCGAGCGCGACGAAGCCGAGCACCAAGAGCGCCATCCAGCCCGGCTGGCTCGCGAGCAGCCCGAAGTCGATCGACATCCCGACGGCGATGAAGAAGAGCCCCATCAGCAGGCCCTTGAACGGCTCGATGTCGGTCTCGAGGGCGTGCCGGTACTCGGAGCTCGCGAGCAGCGCTCCCGCGAGGAAGGCGCCGAGCGCCATCGAGACGCCGGCGAGCTCCATGACCGCGGCGATCCCGAGCACCAAGAGCAGCGCGAACGCCGTGAACACCTCGCGCAGGTTGGTGCGCGCGATGGCCCGCAGCACCGGCCGGGTGAGGAACCGCCCCACCACCACGACCGCGACC
>CAYMQR010000188.1:0-8914 GCA_964392195.1 uncultured bacterium
CGGCGCTGGCCCGCGGAGGAACCGGCGCGCCCGCGCCCGACACCCTCGACGCGTGGTGGAGCGCGGTGCGCCCCGCCACGGCGCGCTGGACCGAGCCGGTCGATCGCGCCATCGCCCGCGGCGCCCGCGCCGACCGCGTCGCGCACGCGCTCGCCGCCGGCTACCAGGCGGCGCTGCGCAAGCTGGTGCCGGCGCTCGCCGACGACGCAATGGTGTCGCTCTGCATCACCGAGGAGAAGGGGAACCACCCGCGCGCGATCGAGACCCGGCTCGCGCCGGACGCGGCGAACGGCGGCTTCCGCGTCAGCGGCCGGAAGCGCTGGGCGACGGGCTCGCCGCAGGCGCTCGAGCTCTTGGTGGCGGCGCGCGCCGGCGAGCGCGCCGACGGCCGTCCCGAGCTCGTGCTGGTGCGGGTCCGCGGCGGCGCGCCCGGGCTCACGATCGAGCCGATGCACGACGTGGCGTTCGTGCCCGAGATCGCCCACGGCAGCGTGACCCTCGACGACGTCGCGGTGGCGTCGAGCGACGTGCTCCCCGGCGACGGCTACGAGCGCTACGTGAAGCCGTTCCGCACCCTCGAGGACGTCCACGTGGCGGCGGCGCTGGGTGCCCACCTGCTCGCGCTGGCGTTCCGCTTCGGCTGGCCGCGCGAGGTCCGCGAGCGGCTGCTCGCCCATCTGGTGACCGCGCGGGCGCTGGCCCTGGCCGATCCCGGATCGGGTGCCACCCACCTCGCCCTCGCTGGACTCTTCGCCGCGCAAGGGCGGCTGCTGCTCGCGATCGAGCCGTGCTGGGAGCTCGCCGACCCCGCGACCCGGGCGCGCTGGGAGCGCGATTCGGCGCTCCTCTCCGTGGCCGGAACGGCCCGCGAAAAGCGCCGCGAAGTGGCCTGGAAACGCCTCGAAAACCCCTGAAAAGGGGCCACCAGAGTCCGCTTTTTTGCCGTGTTTCGCGCGAAAAGTCGCGTGTAAAGCTTGTGCTTTACAAAAATTGTAAAGCAAGTGCTATACGATTTTGTATAGCAAATGCTTTACAGCGGCGTCCCGTTGCGTCGCCCTCGGCGGGATCGCGGCCCGCCGGGAGGCGGGCCCTCCGAAGGGGGGAGGCCGGTGTCTCGGGTCGAGTCGGAGGGACGGCCTCCTGGCCGTCCGCCAGCCGCGGCGCCCGCGCTCAGTCGTCGTCGTCGCCGCGGATGATCTCGCCGCGGGCGAGGGCGTCGAGGCGCGCCTTGGCACCGTTCAAGAGCGCGAGGCTCGGCTCGAGGTCCTTGGTCAGGTCGAGCCTCCAGGTGCCGTCCTCGAGACGGAACGTGAGGCGCCCGGCGTGGCCGCTCTGGTAGCGGATCAGCAGGATCGCCTCGTCGCCCTTCGGCTCGCTGCCGGTGAGCTCGGGAGCCTGGCGGCCGAAGTTCTGAAGGAACGAGTCGAGGACCCTTTCGGGGACGTTGCTCGCCTGGATACTGCGCGCCGACGCCTCGATCTCGTGCATGAGCTCGAGGCTCCGCGCCGTCACGTAGCGGCGCGCGGCGCGCTCGTCGACCTTCGCGGCGGCGTGGCGCAGGCCCCGGAACGCCGCCTCCGGCGTCTCGGCCGCGGGCGGGTGGTGGCACGCGCCCGCGAGCACCAGCCCGAGCACCAGCAGCCCGGCGCGCCACGCCCGGCGGTGGTGGGGGCCCACGATCAGAGCTCCTCCGCGGCGTCGTAGCGAGCGCTCATCTTCTCGACACTACCACTCATCATCGCGCGCCTGGGAAGGCCCAGGAACCGCAGCTCGTCGGCGATCGGGTGCTGGCCAAGGGTGAGCTCGGCGCCGCCGAGGCGGAAGCCGAGGCCGCTGCCGCTCGCCGAGAACGGCGTCTTGCGCAGCACTCCGTCGAGCGTCGCGAGCGCCACCAGCGGCGCGTCGTGGAAGGTGCGCTTGCCGCCGCTACGCACCTTGAGGGTCAGCACGTGGTCGTCGCCCGAGGTGAGGGTGGCGATGTGCTGGCCGTTCTCCTCGCGGATCGAGATCTTCTCGACGGTCTTGGGCAGGCCCCAGATGGTCCGCCCGGCCTCGCACGAGAACTCGGTGGTGACCGGCAGGCGGTGGATGTAGGTGCCGATGTTGCCGCGCATCGAGTCGATCGTCATGCCGACGAACGGCAGCGCGCGCCCGCCGCCGAGCCGCACCACGAACGCGATCGCCAGCTCGTCGTACTGGCCGAGGTCGTTCTCGCGATACTCGATCGCCGCGATGCTCGCCATCGCCCGCCCCGGGAAGACCTCGGCGAGCTCGACGCGTGGGTTGCCGATCACCGCCTTGGCGGCGCGGGTGGGCACCAAGAAGCTCGCGAACATCACGCTCGCGTCGCGCACCCACACCGGCAGCGAGACGACCTGGTCCTGGATCCGAAACTGGCCGGGCTCGAGGGGCGTCTCGGCGGCGCGTGCTCCCTTGGCCTTCGCGCTCATCGGTCGCCTCCCCTCAGGCCCGCGCCGACTTGACGAGGTCCGCGCACTTCTCGCCGATCATGATCGAGGGCGCGTTGGTGTTGCCGCCCACGATCTTGGGCATGATCGACGCGTCCGCGACGCGCAGCCCGGCGACACCGTGCACCTCGAGCTCGTGGTTCACCACCGCGAGCGGGTCGTTGCCCATCTTGCAGGTGCCGACCGGGTGGTAGATCGTCTTGCCGAACATCCGGATGTGCGCCTCGAGCTGCTGGCGGCTCGAGCACGAAGGACCGGGCGTGCGCTCGGCGATCACGTAGCGCTTGAACGCCGCCTCGCCCGCCACCGCGCGCGCGATCTCGAGCCCGCGCACCATGACCCGCATGTCGTCCGGCTCCTCGAGGTAGTGCGGGTCGATGAGCGGCGCCGCGTTCGGGTCGGTGCTCGTGACGCGGACCTCGCCGCGGCTCTTCGGGTAGATCATGCCGGCGAGCACGGTGAAGCTCGGCTTCTTCGAGATGACGCCCTTCTTGGGGCCGTCGTCGTTGGGCTCGGGGTACGCCCACGGCAGGCCGAAGAACTGCAGGTCCGGGATCGGCTCCTCGGCGCGCGTCTTCACGAACGCGCCGCCCTCGAGGAAGGTCTTGCCGAACCAGCCCTTGTTGAACAGGAAGTCGCGCAGCATGCCGCCGATGTAATGGGGCGCGGTGCTGGTGTGTCCGGCGTCGGCGGTGGTCTCGTAGCGCACCGGCACCATCAGGTGGTCGTGGAGGTTCTGGCCCACGCCCGGCAGGTCCGCCACCACGTCGATGCCGAGCTTGCGGAGATGGTCCGCCGGTCCCACGCCCGAGAGCTGGAGGATCTGCGGCGATCCGATGGCGCCGCCCGAGAGGATCACCTCGGCGCCCGCCTGCGCCGTGAAGGTGGCGCCGCCCTTCGAGTACACGACGCCGGTGGCGCGGCCGTTCTCGATGACGATCTTGTGCACCAGCGCCTGGTCGGCGACCTCGACGTTGCCGCGCGCCATCGCCGGGTAGAGGAACGCCACCGAGGTGCTGATGCGCTTGCGGCTCGCGCAGGTCTGGTGGTACGAGCACGCCCCTTCCTGCTGCTCGCCGTTGAAGTCGTCGATCACGCGCACGCCGCACGCGCTGGCGATGGCCTCGTTGAAGCCGAGCGTGACCACCGACTGGTTCTCCTGGCTGGTCACGCCGAGCGGTCCGCGCCCGCCGTGGTACTTGCTCTCGCCCTTCTCGAAGCCCTCCGACTTCTTGAAGTAGGGCAGCACGTCGTCGTAGCCCCAGCCCGCGTTCCCCCAGTCCCGCCACTCGTCGTAGTTGGCGCGGTGGCCGCGGATGTAGAGCATGCCGTTCACCGAGCTGCAGCCGCCCAGCACCTTGCCGCGCGTCCACGGCATGACGCGGCCGTCCATGAACTTCTGCGGCGCGGTCTTGTAGCCCCAGTCGCTCATCGCCTTGAGCTGCGGGCTCTCGTAGACGATCGCGAGGGCACCCGGGCGGCGGAACAGGAACGACTTGTCGCTGCCGCCGGCCTCGATCACCAGGATCCGCGCCTTGGGGTCCTCGCCGAGGCGGTTGGCGATGACGCAACCGGCCGAGCCCGCGCCGATCACGATGTAGTCGTAGCTGTGCGTCGACATGGACCTGCTCCTGCCGTGGGTGTGAGGGGGAAGCGTCCGATGTAGAACGTGTTCTACCGCGAGTCAAGTCGCGGCCCGGTGCGGCCAGTGTGCCCCGGGCGCGCGCCCGGCGCCTTGATCCGGCGCGCCGCGCTCCGTAGCGTGGGCGCGCATCGCGCCCCCCGCCGCGCGCCGCGGCGTCTCGATCGCAGGACCCCCGCTTGCCCACCTCCACCCGCACCTCCCCCGCCGAGCCGAGCGCGGCGCTCACCGCGGCGCTGGTGGCGTTCGTGAGCGTGCTCGCGGGCGCGCGCGCGGCGCTGCCGTTCGCGGGCCAGCTGCTCTCGCCCGCGCCGACCTGGGCGGTGGAGCACAGCGTCGCCGCCGACATGCTCGAGGTGAGTGCGCGGATCCACGCCACCACCGGGCGCCTGTGGGGCTACGACCCGCACGTGATGGCGGGGTATCCGTTCACCGCGCTCGAGCACAACTTCGCGTCGTTGCAGCTCGCCATGCTCGCCTGGCCGTCGCTGGGCGCGGCGGCGTGGCTGCGCCTCGGCACGGTGCTGGCCTGGAGCTCGGTGCCGCTCCTGCTCTACGGCTCGCTGGTGGGGTTCGGGACGTCGCGGCGCGCGGCGCTGGCGGGCACGCTCGCGGGCACGGTGCTGCTCGCCACCAGCGAGCTCGAGCTGTTCCGCGCCACCGGCGCGATCGTGGGCGGCTACGTGAGCGTGCTGGTGCTGCCCGTCCTCGCCGGCGCGCACGCGTGGCTGGCGCGCGGGCGCCCGCTCGGCGCGCTCGCGTGCGCGGTGTTCGCGGCGCTCGCGCTGCTCGTCCACAAGGGCGCGGTGCTGCTGGTGCCGGTGCCGGTGCTCGCGTGGATGGTGATCCACGGGCGCGGCCGGGTGAAGCGAGTCGCGGTGCTGGCGGGCGCGGGGGTCGTGTGCGCGGCGGCGCTCAACCTGGGCTGGATCGTGCCGGCGCTGCGCTACCGCCACTGGCTGAGCGAGGTGCCGTGGCCGCTGTGGCAGCAGCACGACCCGCTGCGGCTGGTGCGCGAGCTGGTGACGCCGGTGGCGGGGTTCGACGGGTTCGACGCGAGCGCCGCGCTCGGCGCGCCGCTCACCGGGAGCTGGCTGGCGCGCACCGCCGTGCTCGTCCTGGGCGCCGTGGGGCTCGTCCGGCTCCCCGACCGGCGCCTCGCCCTGTCGCTGGCGGCGGCGCTCGCGTGGCTGGCCGCGCTCGCCTTCCACGGCTCGTGGCTCGCGCCGATCGCGGCGTTCGAGCCGTTCCGCTACGTGATCGCCTACCGCCTGCTGTGGGTCGTGCCGGCGGCGCTGGCGGGGGTCGAGGCGCACGACCGCTGGGAGGCGCGCGGCGCGCGCCCGCGCTGGCTGCCCACGGCGCTCGCTGCCGGGCTGGCGTTCGCGTGCCTGTGCACGCCCACCTTCGCGACCTTCGTGGCGCGCCAGCCGATGAGCTCGAGCCCGCCGCCCACGTTCGCCGCGCTCGCCGACTTCGCGCGCGACCCGGTGTCGGGCCAGGGGCGGCTGATGGTCGAGGACGCGTTCCTGACCGCCGGCGGGCCGGCGCCCTATGGGCCCGCCTACGTCCTCGGCCAGCTCGCGCTCGTGACCGGGCGCGAGCTGACCGGCGGACGCACGCCGTGGATCCGCGTGAAGCACCGCTTCGCGAGCTTCACCGACGGCGAGGCGTTCGGGGCGCAGCTCGGCGACCTCGCGCCCGCCGAGCTGCGTCGCTACCTCGAGCTCTACGACGTGACCGCGATCGCGGCGTGGAGCGGCGACGCCAAGCGCGTGCTCGACGCGCTCGCGCCCGAGGTGAGCCGGCTCGGCGACCGCGGACCGCTCACGCTCTACCGGGTGGCGCGTGAGTCGTCGCGCTTCGAGAGAGGGAGCGGGCGGGTCGAGGCGAGGTGGGGAGAGCTGGTGGTGAGCGACGTCGTGGCCGCGGGCGGCGAGATCGTGCTGCGCTACCACTGGGCCGAGGGCATGACCGCCACGCCTCCCGCGCGCATCGAGCCGATCGCGATCGGCGACGACCCGGTGCCTTTCATCCGCGTCGTCGAGCCGCCGCGGGAGTTCCGGCTGCGGCTCTGAATGGGCCACCACGATCTGGAACGCCCTCGCACAGAACGGGCTGGAGGGCACGGGCTCCTCGGCCGCTGCGCCGTCGCCGCCGAAACCGATGGGACGCCGAGACGGGTCGCTACCGATCGTGACGTTGCATACAGGTGCGAGGGAGTGCCCACGCCGAGAGGGCAACCGTGTCCGGCTCGGAGCATTGGCCGCTCGAGCGGGCCTCCAGCCCCGGCCCGCCAGGAGGCGGGCCCTCCGAGGAGGATGGGGCGGAGGTCGACGACCCTGGCGGTGACCTCGCGCTTCGTCGGAGGGACGGGCTCGCGGCCGTCCGCGAACGGCGGCGGTCAGCGCCGGCGGGTGGGCGGGTGCTTGGGGACCGGTCCGTGCGCGGCGGTCGAGGGCCGGCGCGGCTTCGGCGGTCCGTCGGGCGGGTTGCCGAGCGCCTTCGCCACGCGGTCGAGCTCGGCTTGCACGGCGCTCAGGTCGGTGCGCAACGAGCCGAGGGTCTGGGTCACCTCGACGCGCATGCCGCGCAGCTCGTCGAGCATCTCGCGAAGCAGGTCGATGACCACGTCCGCGGCGCGGGCGAAGCTCGAAACGTTCTCCATCCTGGATCTCCCCCGTGAGCGCTGCCGTCAGAGTCGTGACGCAGCGTCAGGCCGATGCACACTTCGGCGTCCATCGCCGCCCGACTGTCGCGATGACGCGTTCGGGCCGCTCACCGAAACCGCCGTTCTGATTCGAATTGTCATGAATCGTGTGGGCGCTGTCCACCGCCACCCGGAGTCGGGGAGCGGTACGGAACCTGCTTTCCTGACCGCCGAAGCAGCTTCGGCCCGTGGGCCGAGTCGAGGGTGGGGCGGCGACCATGAGGATCACCTGCGGTAAGTGTCAGTCGGCATTCAACCTGAATCTCGACGGCATCCATCTCCAGCGCTTCCAGTTCAAGTGCCCGAGCTGCGCGGCGCCGGTGATGGTCGACCGGGCCGACGCGCCCGCACCGATCAAGGTCGCCGGCGCGCCGGCCGTGCTGGTGCCGATCGGTAGCTCGTCCGGCTCCGCCACGCCACCGCCCTCGGCGCCAGCCGCGTCGAGCGCCGCCGCTCCCCAGCCCATCGTCACGCCACCTCCGCCGCGCCGCGCCGCCGAACCGCCTCCTCCGCCCGCGTCGGCGGACGCCGCCGAGCCCGACGACCTGCCGAACGCCAAGTTCCGCGAGGCGCCCACCGACCGGGTCGGCGCCGTGGCGCCGCCCAAGCCCGTCGAGTCGCCGTCGGTGCCGGCCGGTCCGGTGCGGAGCGCCGCCGGCAGCGGTGCACCGGCACCCGCGGCGCTGCCGCTCCCCCCCGTGCCACGCGCGGCGGCGGCGAGCGTCGCCGCGAAGCCGCCCGTGCGTGAGCCACGGCCGGTGGTGGCGGCGAAGCTCGACGTGGTCGCGCCGAGCGCCGCGCAGCCCGCGCGCGCTCCCGCCGCGCCGCCGGCCGAGGTCCCGGTCGCGAAACCGGCGGAGAAGCCGGCCAAGCCCGCGGGCGCGGAGGGGATCGAGGCGGCGCGCGCCGAGATCCTCGCGCAGCACGCCGAGCTCATGAAGAAGAACTGGTTCGAGCTCCTCGGCGTGAAGCAGGACGCGCCGCTCGAGGACATCAAGAGCGCCTACTTCAAGCTCGCCAAGCAGTACCACCCCGATCGCTTCGTCGCGACCATGAGCGACGGCGAGCTCGCCAAGGTCCGCGAGCTGTCGTCGCGGGTGAACCAGGCGTTCCAGGACCTGCGCACCGAGGCGGGCCGCCAGGAGTACATCAAGAAGCTCGTCGATCCCGAGCGCGAGAAGAAGCGCCTCGAGGCGAGCGCGATCATCGAGGCGATGATCGACCACGAGAAGGGCCGCGCCGCGCTCAAGCAGTCGAACTTCGAGCTCGCGCTCCAGCACTTCCAGCGCGCCTCGGCGCTCCACCCCGGCGAGGCCGAGTACCACTTCATGATCGCGCAGTCGCTGCAGCGCGCGCGTGGCGTGGAGAACTCGACCAACCGCGCCGCGATCGAGGCGGAGCTGCGCAAGGCCGTCGACCTGCAGCCCAACAACGCCGGCTACCGCATCGGCATCGGCCACTACTGGAAGGCCCGCGGCGAGCCGGACAAGGCCATGGGGCACTACAAGGAAGCGCTCAAGCTCGATCCCAGGAACCACGAGGCGATCCGCGAGATCCGGCTCTTCGAGTCCCGAAAGGAGAAAGCCCGCGACGAGCGCAAGCGCGCCGCGTCCTCCGGCGGCCGCAGCGGCCTCGGGGTGCGCTTCGGGCTGCGTTGAGCGAACTCCGCGACCGACGTCGCTGGCCGTGGCGTTTCCTCGGCTCTAGCGCGACGGGGCGCATCGATGAGATCCTGATCGAAGCGAGCGCGCGCTTGCGGCGCCCTCGGGAAGGTCGAGCCCCTCACCGCATGTCTTTCGAGCCACCTTCCCGTGCCGGCACCGAGCACGGTCCGCCGCGGTCGGCTTACGGTCACCTCGTCGACCGGGTGCATCTGCTGCCCGAGGTGATGCGCAGCTTCTCGCGGCGCCTCCCCGAGCGCGACATCCCCGACGTGCTGCTCGACGCGGTCGAGCAGCTGTTCCGTCCGCGCCGCGTCATCGTGTTGCTGCGCGGTCAACGCGGCGGCCCGCTCGAGCCGCGCTCGCTCAAGGGCTACGACCTCGACCGGCGCCGCACCTTCGACGTCGAGCCCGGCATCGGCCTGGTGGGCCG
>CAYMQR010000189.1:0-8879 GCA_964392195.1 uncultured bacterium
CCGTCAAGCCGCCGCCCTATCCTTCCGGCCACTCGCTGCTCACCGGTAAGACCGTCCTGGTGACCGCCGCGGCGGGCACGGGAATCGGCTTCGCCGCCGCCCGCCGCGCCGCCGAGGAAGGCGCCACGGTCATGATCAGCGACATCCACGAGCGCCGTCTCGACGAGGCCGCCGCGGAGCTCGAGCGCCTCACCGGGCGCCGCCCGCCCACCGCCCTCTGCAACGTCGCCGAGGAGGCGCAGGTGCGCGCGCTGGTGGACGCCGCCATCGGCGAGCTCGGTCACGTCGACGTCCTGATCAACAACGCCGGACTCGGCGGCAACGCGCCGATCGTCGAGATGACCGACGACCAGTGGAACGCGGTGATCGGCATCACGCTCACCGGCACGTTCCGCATGTTACGAGCGCTCTTGCCGCACATGTACGGGCGCGCGAGCGGCGTGGTGGTCAACAACGCGTCCGTCCTCGGCTGGCGCGCGCAGGAGCGCCAGGCCCACTACGCCGCCGCCAAGGCCGGCGTGATGGCGCTCACGCGCTGCGTCGCCCTCGAGGCGGCCGAGCACGGCGTGCGCGTCAACGCGGTCGCGCCCAGCCTCGCCACCCACAAGTTCCTCACCAAGGTCATGCCCGACGGCCTCCTCGAGCAGCTCGAGCAGAAGGAAGCGTTCGGCCGCGGCGCCGAGCCCTGGGAGGTGGCCAACGTGATGATGTTCCTGGCCAGCGACCTCTCCAGCTACATGACCGGCGAGTGCATCGCCGTGAGCAGCCAGCACCCCTGACGCGCGGCCGCGCCGCGTGCCTTCGCGCGCGGCCGAGAGAGCGGCGACGAGGCGATCCATGGTCGACAAGGCGGCACTCGGCGAGACCGGCGCCCCGTTCGTGCTCGACGTCGAGCGCGGCAAGATCCACGAGTTCGCGGCCGCCACGAAGTCGAGCCACCGGGCCTACTTCGAGGGCAACCACCCGGTCTGCCCGCCCACCTTCCTCACCACCGCGTTCTTCTGGGAGACCCGCGTCCCCGCCAGCAACCCGTGGGAGAAGGTGCGGATGGACCCCAAGCGCGGCATGCACGCCGAGCAGGAGTTCGTGTTCCACGGACCGCCGCCGCGCGCCGGGACGCGCCTGATCGGGACGTCGCGCATCGAGAAGATCTTCGAGAAGCAGGGCAAGCGCGGCGGCACCATGACCTTCGCGGTCATGGTCACCGAGTACCGCGACGAGGCCGGGAACCTGGTGGCGGAGGCCCGCCTCACCGGCGTCGAGACCGCGAAGAGCCCCGAGGAGGGCGGCTGATGACCTCGCCCATCGCGTGGGAGAAGCTGGTCGAGGGCGAGGGTCCCGAGCCCTGGACCGTCGGTCCGATCACCCTCACCGACGTGGTGCGCTACCAGGGCGCCTCGGGCGACTTCAACCCGATCCACCACGACGTCGACTTCGCGCAGGCGTCCGGCTTCACGCGGCCGCTCGTGGTGGGCATGTACCAGGCTGGCGTCCTCAACACCTACGCCACCGACTGGCTCGGTCCCGAGAACGTCCGCCGCACCAAGGTGCGGTGGAAGACGCCGCTCTTCCCGGGCGACCTCATCACCTGCTCGGGCAAGGTCGCGCGCAAGTACGAGGAAGGCGGCGAGCGGCGCGTCGACGTCGAGCTGGTCTGCACCAACCAGACCGGCGCCGTCGCCGTCGAAGGCGCCATGACCTTCGTCGTTCCCTGAACCGGCCGCATCGAGACGTCCGCAGCACCAACACCGGGGGGCCGCCGTGGACTTCGCCTTCACCGACGCCGAGCAGCGCTTCCTCGCCGAGGTGGACCTGTTCCTCGACGAGAACCGCGACCCCGAGGTCATGGACGTCACGCGCGAGAACATGGCGCAGCTCGTCGACACGCCGCCGCGGCGCGCGTTCATGCGCAAGATCGCCGACCGCGGCTGGCTCGGCCTCACGTGGCCGAAGGAGCACGGCGGCTCGGAGCAGAGCGGCGTCTACGAGTACCTGCTCAACGAGCGCCTCGCGGGGCGCGGCGCGCCGCAGATCGGCAAGGGCGTCGGCATCATCGGCAAGACCCTGATCCGCCACGGCAGCGACAAGCTCAAGCGGGAGTTCCTGCCCAAGATCCTGCGCAACGAGGTCGAGTTCGCGATCGGCTACAGCGAGCCGCAGGCGGGCTCGGACGCCGCCAACATGCAGCTCCGCGCGGTCCGCGAGGGTGACGGCTGGCGCCTCAACGGCCAGAAGATCTTCACCACCTCGGCGCACTTCGCCGACTGGTACTGGGTGGGCGCGCGCACCAACCCGGACGTGCCCAAGCACGCCGGCATAACGCTCTTCCTGCTGCCCATGAAGGCGAAGGGCCTCACCGTCCAGTCGATGCCGACCATCGGCGACGAGATCACCAACCAGGTGTTCTTCGACGACGTCTACGTGGGCGACGACTACCGCGTGGGCGAGCTCGGCAAGGGCTTCCAGTACATCTCGGAGGCGCTCGACCTCGAGCGCTTCACGATGTTCACGTTCGCGCCGATCCAGGCGCGGGTCGAGGTGCTGTGCGAGTGGGCGCGCACCGCCACCCGCGACGACGAGCCGCTCGCCCGGGACCCGCTGGTGCGCAGCCAGATCGCCCAGCTCGTGACGCAGACCGAGGTGGCGCGCGTCCTCGGTCTCAAGTTCGTGAGCGCCGCGATGCACGGCGGCGCGCCGCCCACGGTCGAGGCCTCGACCTACAAGCTCTACGCCACCGAGCTCTCGAAGCGCGTCGCCGACGCCTCGATGGACCTCGCGAGCCCGGGCAGCCAGCTCCGCGTCGGCACCGAGGACGGCCCCATGAAGGGCCGCGCCGAGAAGACCTACCGCTACACGGTGATCGACACCATCGGCGGCGGCGCCTCCGAGATCCAGAAGAACATCATCGCGCGGCGCGGGCTGGGACTTCCGAGAAATTACTGAGATGGCTCGCGACACGCTTCTTCCCGACCGATCGCCTTTCGGAGGGACCGGCACCTGCCGGTCCGCTGCTCCCGTCGCCCACGAGCCTCTCCGCGACGGCGACCGCTCTCGCGTTCGATCGCGGCCGGGCGGGAGCCCGGCCCTCCGAGGTTTCGCCGGAGGTCGCTCATGATCGGCTCGGTGGTACGGCTGGAGGGGGTGACGGTGCTCGACCTCGCGAGCGTCGGTCCCGCGGCGCGCGCGTCGCGGATCCTCGCCGACTACGGCGCGACGATCGTCAAGGTCAGCCCCACCGCTTCGAGGGGCTCCGTCCAGATCGAGCCTCCGTTCTTCAGCTACGGCGCGGGCCGCGGCATGAAGCGCGTGCGCGTCGACCTCAAGGCGCCCGGGGGCAAGGAGGCGTTCCTGGCGCTCGCCGCCAAGGCCGACGTCGTGATCGAGAGCTACCGCCCCGGCGTGGTGGCCCGCCTCGGCATCGGCTGGGACGCGCTTCGCACTGTCAACCCGCGGCTGATCCTGTGCTCGACGAGCGGCTACGGCCAGGACGGGCCGCGCGCCGCGTGGGCCGGCCACGACATCAACTACCTCGCGGTCGGTGGCTTCCTGCACTGCTCCGGGCGCCGCGCCGACGGCGGACCGGCGATCCCCGGCGCCACCGTGGCCGACAGCGCGGCCGGCGGCATGCACGCCGTGATCGCGATCCTCGCCGCCCTGCTCCAGCGCGAGCGCACCGGCGAGGGCGCCTGGCTCGACGTCTCGGTGGCCGACGGCGTGCTCCACCTCATGTCGCTCCACGTCGATCGCTTCCTCGCCACCGGCGAAGAGCCCGGGCCCGGCGGCGACATCCTCACCGGCCGCTACGCCTGCTACGACGTCTACGGGTGCGCCGACGGCCGGTGGCTCTCGGTGGGCGCGATCGAGCCCGCGTTCTTCGCGAACCTGTGCAAGGCGCTCGGCTGCCCCGAGTGGATCCCGCACCAGCTCGCGGACGACAGGCAAGACGAGATCCGCGCCGCGTTCCGCGCCGCCTTCGCCACCCGCGATCGCGACGCCTGGGTCGCCGAGCTGGCCGCCAAGGACACCTGTGTGGCGCCGGTGAGCACCATCCCCGAGGTCGCCGCCGACGAGCAGTTCACCGCGCGACACACGTTCACCGACGCCGCCCACCCGAAGCGCGGCGCCTTCCGCCAGGTGAGCGAGGTCCTCGCCGGACGCCGGGACGAGCTGCCCGCCCACACCGTGCGCGCCACCACCGAGACCGACACCGACGCGCTCTTGGCCGCCGCCGGCGTGAGTGCCGCCCGCATCGCCGAGCTGCACGCGGCCGGCGCCGTCGAGTGACCGCCTCCCCCGCCATCCCGAGCTCACCACCGCCCCACCGGAGACGCCGATGTCCGAGCCGCTACCCGACGAAGTGAAGGGCTGGATCGATCAGGTCCGCTACGAGGAAGAGCCCGAGTTCGAGATCGAGAAGGGCTACGTCTACTCGAGCTGCTCGTCGACCCAGAACGGCAACCCGCTCTACTGGGACGAGGACGTCGCCCGCGAGATCACCGGCGGGCTCATGACGCCGCCCACCATGATGTCGGTGTGGTTCCGTCCCCATCACTGGGCGCCGGGGCGCACCAAGCAGCGGCTGCCTCTGCAGATCCACTTCGACCTCAAGGAGAAGCTCGACCTCCCCGAGGCGGTGATGACCGACAACGAGGTCATCTTCTTCGAGCCGGTCCGTCCCGGCGACCGGCTGCGCGCGCACCAGGTGCTGCGCTCGGTCAGCGACCTCAAGCAGACCAAGCTCGGCGCGGGCCGCTTCTGGGTGATCGACGTCGAGTACTTCAACCAGGACGGGACGATGGTCGGCAAGGAGATCTACACCGGCTTCGGCTACCGACGGGGGAACCGATGACCACGCCCGTGAAGCTCACTCTCGCCGCAGTGAAGGCCGGCGACGCGCTCCCCGAGCTCGCCTTCGACGTCAGCGCCACCACCGTGGTGCTCGGCGCCCTCGCCACCCGCGACTTCCGGCCCATGCACCACGACAAGGACTTCGCCGTGAACCGCAACGGCGTCCGCGACATCTTCCTCAACACCCCCAACCAAGCGGCGTGGTTCGAGCGCTACGTGACCGACTGGACCGGCCCGCACGGCCGCATCGGCCGCATGAAGTTCCGCATGAAGGACTCGGTCTTCCCGGGCGATCGCATGGTGTTCCGCGCCACCGTCGAGAAGGTCGAGACCGACGACGTGGGCTGCGGCTGGGCGAGCCTCGACGTGAAGCTCGGCGTGGGCGAGAAGCTCATGACGGAGTGCAAGGTGCGCGTCGCGCTGCCGGCCACCGCGAGCGACAACCCGTGGAACCGCGAGGACGCCGAGTGGAAGCCGTGAGCGGCTGAGCAGTGGGAGGGCCGCGGTCCCTCGCGGCCGTCCGACGCAACAAGGCGGCCGAGGGACCGGCCGCGCGGAAGCAACGAGGTGACCTAGATGGATCTCGAATTCAACGACGAGCAGAACATGCTGCGCGACATGGTGCGCGGGGTCTGCGACCAGTACGCCACCCTCGCGACGCTGCGCACCCTCGAGGACGACCCCACCGGCTACTCGCCCGAGTTGTGGGCGAAGCTCGGCGAGCTCGGCGTCCTCGGCCTCACCTTGCCCGAGAGCTACGGCGGCGCCGGCCAGTCGGCGATCGAAGGGGTCGTGGTGTACGAGGAGTTCGGCCGCGCCCTCGCGCCCTCGCCCCACTTCGTGAGCTGCATCGTGAGCGCGGGCGCGATCCTGCGCGCCGGCTCGGAGGCCCAGAAGAAGGAGTGGCTGCCCAGGATCGCGTCCGGCGCGGCAATCCTGACGCCCGCGTGGCTCGAGCCCGATCGCGGCTACGGCCCCAAGGGCGTCGCGCTGCGCGCCAAGGTCGACGGCGACGCGCTGGTCCTCGACGGCACCAAGCGCCACGTCCAGTTCGCGTCGTCAGCCGCCCGGCTGCTGGTCCTCGTCCGCAGCGGGGACGCCCCGGAGGCGATCGACCTCGTCCTCGTCGACCCCAAGGCGCCGGGCGTCACCCTCACCCAGCAGCAGACCCTCGGCTCCGACTGCCAGTACCAGGTCAGGTTCGCCGGCGTGCGCGTGCCGGCGTCCGATCGCGTCGGCGCCGCCGGCAGCGGCTGGAAGACCTGGAACGACACCCTCCTCGAGGGGATCATCTACCTCGCCGCCCAGTCGGCGGGGGGCGCCGAGCGCGCCCTCGAGATGACCAACCACTACGCCAAGATCCGCGAGCAGTTCGGCAAGCCGATCGGCGCCTTCATGGCGATCGCCCACTACCTCGCCGACTGCGCCACGCTCGTGAGCGGCGGCCGTACGCTGGTCTACGAGGCGGCGTGGGCGCGCGCCACTGGCCGTCCCATCGAGCGGCTCGCGCCGATGGCGAAGCTGTTCGCGTGCCAGATGTTCCGCGACGTCACCGCCAAGGCCGAGCAGGTCCACGGCGGCATCGGCTTCACGATCGAGCACGACATCCAGCTCTACTTCCGCCGCGCCAAGCAATGGCAGCTCTCGTGGTGGGACACGCGCTACCTCGAGGAGCTGGTGGCGAGCACCGTCCTCGACGCCCCCACGCCCTGCATCGTGTGACGAGTGGCGGCGGCCCGAGGGGTCGCCGCTCAGCGGGCGGGAGCAGCGGCGCCGGCCTCGGGCTTGAGTTCCGCCGCCAGGCGGATCGCCGCGCCCTCCACGGACAGCGCCTGCGGCTCGAGGCGGCCCGCGCGGATCTCGCTCGCGAGCGGCAGCACGCGCGGCGGCTCGCTGCTCGCCCCGGGCGCCGCGCTCGTGAAGCTGGCGCTCGGGCCGAAGATCGCGTCGAGCGAGCGTGGCTCGGTGCCCCGGATCTGCTGGCCGATCCAGCTCTCGAGCTGCTCGGCGAGGATCGGCGTATCCACGCTCACCCGCAGGCGCTCGGCGCGCCACGCGTTCCGGCCCACCAGGCTCGGCCGCCCGCGGATCTGCACCGAGCCGATGTCCGGCTCGGGGACGAGCGAGATCACCACGTCGCCACCCGCGATCGCGACCGCCACCGACGAGATGCGCAGCCGCCACTCGGTTCCCGGCACCTCGAAGACCGCGTCGGGCGCGCGCGCGGCACGAGCGAGGCGTTGCTCCAGCTCGGCCGCGCTGGTGCTCGCGACCACCGCCGCCGCGCGCGGCGCGTCCACGGCGCCGGGCTCGGACACCGGCTTCGGTTCCGCCTTGCCGTGGCTCGAGGTCGAGGCGGAGCCGGTCTTCTTCGCCGGCTTGGCGCTCGAGCTCTTCGAGCTCGCGCCCGCGCCGCTGGCCCCGAGCGCGGCGAGCACCACCGCCATCCCCCACGCGACCGCCCCTCGCGCCTCTCGCCGGGCCATGCCCCGAACATAACGCCGGACGCGACTTCGCGTGGCCGGTGACGAATGTTGTTGAAGCACGGCGCGCGCCTGCGCTACAGGTGACCACTTCGATCCGCGAGGTGCGCGTAATGCTCGATGCCGTGGTGTTGGGTGCGGGGATGGCCGGGATCGCTGCGGCGCGCGAGCTCGCCCAGCACGGGCTGTCGGTTCGGGTGCTCGAGGCGCGCGACCGCGTCGGCGGGCGGGTGTGGTCCATCCGCGACCTGGTGACCGATCCGGTCGAGGCCGGCGCCGAGTTCGTTCACGGCATGGGCGCGGCGACCTGGCCTGACGTGCGGGCGGCCGGGGTCGCGACCCGCCCGACGCCCAACATGAAGGGCTTCATGTTCAACGTCGGCGGCAAGACCAACTGGCTCCCGCTGATCCTGATGCACCCCGAGATCTGGCCGACCTTCCCCATCCTCCACCAGATCCGGCGCGTGCGGCCGCCCGACATCTCGGGGCGCGAGTTCCTCGACCGCAAGGGCTACCGCGGGCGCGGGCGCGCGCTGGCGTCGATGGTGCTGACCGCGCACCTGCCCGCCAGCCTCGACGAGGTCGGGATGCTCGGCCTCGTCGACGACGGGGTGGTCCACCTCGAGAGCGGCGTGAACCACCGCGTGGCGTCCGGCTACGACGCGGTGATCCAGCACATGGGCAAGCCCCTCGACGTGCAGCACGGCTTCGTCGTCGAGTCGATCCACTACTCCCGCGAGAAGGTCACCGTCCGCGGCGCCTCCGGCGAGGAGATCGAGGCGCGCACCGCGATCACCACGTTGCCGGTCGGCGTCCTCAAGTCCGGCAAGATCCGCTTCGAGCCGGAGCTGCCCGCCACCAAGACCAGCGCCCTCGAGCGCATCGGGATGGGGCCGGTCAGCAAGGTCCTGCTGCGCTTCCGCGAGCCGTTCTGGCCGGAGGGCATGAACACCCTCGCGTGCGCGGTCGGCCCGGTGACGCTCTACTGGAACGTCTTCTACAAGGCACCGCGCGCGTGGCCGGTGCTCACCGCGTACTTCACGGGACCGCGCGCCGCGCACGTCGCGTCGCTCGACGACAAGGCGGCGATCGAGCTCGTCACCACCGACCTGGTGCGCCACTTCCCGCGCGCCAGACCCACGGACCTGCTCACCGGGTGGAAGCGCATCGACTGGTCGAACGACCCCTTCGCCCTCGGCGGTTACACGTTCCTGCGGCCGGGCGGCGTGGGCGCGCGGCGCGACCTCGCGGCCCCCGACACCGGCGCGCTCTTCTGGGCGGGATCGGCCACCGAGAGCTCGCCGATCGCGGCGACGGTCGAGGCGGCGTTCCTGAGCGGCAAGCGAGCGGCCTCGCAGGCGCGCGCCCGCCTCGCCAACAAAGAGCCCTCCCATTTCCCCGACGACCCGACGCGCTGAAGAGCGCGGCTGGAGGGTCGTCGCTTCGTCGACGACCCCGGGGATGGCTCGCATCCCAGGGAGCAAACGCGTTCACGCCGGCTCTCCCCGCAGGCGTCGTGCGCTACGTCACGGGATCCCGGATCCCGCC
>CAYMQR010000190.1:0-8838 GCA_964392195.1 uncultured bacterium
CGCGAGCGAGACGGACGCGAGTGCGTCCGATCGAGCCCGCGCCGCGGGCGACCTGGCGGTCGCCCCTACACACCGCGCAGGCGCGCGGTCCGGATGTAGGGGAGGGCGTCAGCCCTCCCGGAGGCGCGTTTCCGCCGCCGCGGCGGAGACGCTCAGAACAAGGGTTCGTAGGGGAAGATGTCGGAGCTGACCTGGTTGGGGACGAAGCTCGCCTTGAAGGCGGCGGGGACGATCTCGGCCACGCTCTGCGGGGTCCAGCCGCCTTCCTTGTGCACCGCGCGGATCGGGCGCGGCAGCGAGAAGAGCACGATCTCGCCGGCGCGCACGCAGAACACCTGGCCGTTCACCTCGGACGCCGCGTCGCTGGCGAGGAACGTGACCAAGGGTGCGATCTGCTCGGGCTTCATCTTCTTGAGGTTCTCGACGCGCCGCTTCTCGGCGTCGGTGCGCCCCTCGGGGATGGTGGCGGTGAGGCGCGTCCACGCGAACGGCGCCACCGCGTTGCAGCGCACGTTGAAGCGGCTCATGTCGAGCGCGATCGAGCGCGTGAGTCCCACGATGCCGAGCTTGGCGGCCGCGTAGTTCGACTGGCCGTAGTTCCCGATCAAGCCCGACGTGGACGTGAAGTTCACGATCGAGCCGCCGCCCTGCGCGCGGAAGCGCTCGGCCGCGGCGCGCGACACGTTGAACGTGCCCTTGAGGTGCACCGAGATCACCGCGTCCCAGTCGGCCTCGGTCATCTTGTGGAAGATCACGTCGCGCAGGATGCCGGCGTTGTTGACCACGAAGTCGAGGCGCCCAAAGCGATCGACCGCCTGCGCGACCATCGCGTGCGCGCCGTCCCAGCTCGCCACCGAGTCGAAGCTCGCGACCGCCTGCCCCTTCTCCCTGGCGATCGCCGCCACGACCTCGTCGGCGGGACGCTCACCGGTGTCGCTGCCGTCGGCGGCGGCGCCGACGTCGTTCACCACCAACGCGGCGCCCTCGCGCGCCATCATCAGCGCGATCTCGCGGCCGATGCCGCGCCCCGCGCCGGTCACGATCCCCACCTTGCCTTCGAGCATCCGCGTGGCCGTTTCCATCGAGTCCTTCCTCCTGCGCGACGAGGTTCGTCCACGCGGCGTGCGGGGGACAAGCCCCCGCGCTACGTGCCGGCCGTCCCCGCTTCGAGGGTGTGGCGCGCCTTCTTCAGCGCTTGCTCGAGCCCCACGGTGGCGGTCGCGCGCGCGGCCTTCGCGACCATGCCGACCGGTATCAGCCGCGGCACCTCGGCGCGCGGCGAGACCCACAGCTTCACGGTCACGCGGGTGCGCGAAGCGCCGCGGCCGCCGTCCTCCTCGAGGAGCAGCGTGACCTTCATGTCGGTGTTGCCGGTCCCCGGCACCGAGGTGAACACCAGCTCGCCGGGCGCGCGCGCCGCCACGTCCATCTCGGCGCGCACCTCCATCGCGAAGTCCTTGATGCCGAACGGGCCGAGCACCAGCTCGTAGCGCTTCCCGGGCACCACCTCGATCGCGTCGTTGATGAGCGGGAAGGCGCGCAGCGAGTCTGGCAGCTTCGACATCCAGCTCCACACCAGCGCGCGCTCGCGCGCGACGACGGTGTGGGCCTCGGCCTCGAAGTGGAAACGTGCCATCGCCGGGCGGCCGGGCGCGAGCGGGTGCGGTCCGGGCGGCACCCGCTCACAACGTGAGCGTGAACCCGATCGTGAACTGCATCAGCTCGCCGCCGCTCGTGTAGCCGGGCCAGCCGAGCACGCGCGTCTCGGCGGTCCCGTCGCCGTCGAGGTCCGCGAACTCGGCGTCCTTGCGAACCGTGCGTCCGGCCAGGATCGACTGCTGGAAGGTGGCGTCCATGCCGAAGGTCTTGTCGCTGCCGAACGGGTGGGGCAGCTCGACGCCGAAGCCCACCGACCACACGTAGCGGTCGTTGTCGACGAGGTTCGAGACCCCGGTCTGGTCGCCGATCGGCGACTCCTCCCAGAAGAAGCCGGCGCGCAGGCTCGGCAGCGCCCGCACCGCGCTTTCGCCCTCGCCGAACACGAAGTCTCCGAGCTGGTACTCCACCCCCACCCGCGGGGTCCAGGTGTCGTGGGTGGAGTACGGCAGCGCGACGGTCTCGGCGATCGGGATCGGCACCGGCGGCAGCGGCGGGATCGTGACCTCGCCGGTGGCGCGCACGATCAGCGTCGGGTCCTCGTAGGCGCCCCAGTTGGACCACGTCACGTCGAGCTCGGCGCGCCACGACTCGCCGGGCGTCCACGCCAGCCCGAAGGTCGCCTGCTGCGGCGTGAACACGTTGACGTTGAAGATGTCGACGACGAACCCGTAGGTGATGCCGCCGCCCGCCGAGCCGCCGGGAGTGACGTGGAAGTCCTCGAAGTCGGCGCGGCTCTCGCCGCGGTAGCTGGCGCCGAACGTGAGCCCGCCGAGGAATGGGCCGAGCTGCACGCCGCCGATGGGCGCGAACTGCCACGGCGCCGAGAGCGAGAGCTCGCCCTGGGACGGCGTGCCGTCGAGGTTGAGGTCGAACACGATCTCGCCGGCGGTCGTGTAGTACATCTGCATGCCGGCGCCGACCTTGAGCCACGGCGCGAGCTCGGCGCCGAAGCCGTAGTAGATGTACATGAGGTCGAGCATGTGCCGGTAGCGCGCGTAGCCGGGCTCGGCGGCGTCGCGGCTGGTCATCGTGAAGCCGTGGTCGGTGGGGAGCAGGAAGAGCGCGCCGCCGGCGATCTTGGTGTCGAGCAGCGTCATCGGCAGCACCACCGAGCCGATCGCCGAGACCTGCCTCTCGACGCGCGGGTCGACGTCGCCGTAGATCGGCTGCCCGTTCTCGTCCTCACCCACCACGCCGCCCTTCATCGCGTCGAGCTGCGGGTCGATGGAGAAGAGCCCGAGGTCCACCGTGGGCCCGGTGAGCGCGGCGAGACCGGCGGGGTTGTAGAAGATCGAGTAGCTGTCGTCGGCGGACGCCACGTAGGCGCCACCGAGCGCGACGCCGCGAGGGCCGATGCCGAGGAGCCCGGGCACCGTTGCGCGCGCCGGCGCGGGCGCCACTGCGAACAGCACGGCCGCGGCCAGCGCCGCGAGCCGCGGGCCGAGCGCCCGCCTTCGCTCACCGATCTTCACACCGCACCCCGCCCTCCTCGTGGCCGTAGAGACAGAGCCCGCCGTCCGGCGTGACGCGCAACCGCACCGTCGCGCCGTCCACGGCCACCGAGAAGCCGACGGTGGAGAGCAGCGTGGTGCGGCCCGCCGCATCGGCGTCGTGGAGCGAGACCTCGTGGTGGCCGAGGTCGGTGACGAACGCGACGCCCGCGGCCGGCGTGAGGGTGGCGACCCGCTCGCCCGGATCGAGCACGATCCCGGCGGCGACCGACGCCTCGAGGAGCACCGCGATCTCGCCGTCGTCGCCGTAGAGCCGGGCGTCGGTGGCGTCGTTGGTGAGCTCGACGACCACCTTCGGCGCGACGACGCCGCTCGAGCTGCAGCTCGCGAGCGCGAGCGAGCCGGCGAGCGCCGCCGCCGCGCGAGCGCGCGTCTTGCGGCCGGAATGCGAGGCGCACCGCTCCCCGCGCGTGTCTTCGCGTCGCGTCACCGCTCGCCTTCCCCCCACCACCGCGCGCCTTGCTAACAGCGTTAACATGGTGTTACGAACGCGCCGGGCGAGTCAACGACTTCGATTTTCGTTCTCGCCAGCGGCCCATCTCGTGACCTCCGCTCGTCCCCGCCCGCGCCCGCTCGACGCACGCGCGTGGCTGACGGCGGGGCTCGTCGCCGTGGCGGCTACCGCAGCGGCTCACCCCGCGGCCGCCGCGGACGTCGTCGGGCTCGATCGCCCGATCGACCCGGTGGCGATCGAGGGCGCGCGGGTGCCGGAGATGCTCGGCCGGCCGATCGCGGCGATCCGGGTCGCCGCGTGGCGCGACGGCGCGCTGGTCCCGATCCCGTTCCAGGTCGACGAGCGCGACGCCAAGGGTGCGTGGGTCTATCCGTCGGGTCCCGAGGCCGGCAGCGACGACGACGCCGCGCACCTCGACGCCAACGACGTGGTGCTCGTGATGGCCCGCGACCTCGGCGGGCGGCGCCCGTCCGACGCCGCGCCGGTCACCTCGGGCGGCGCGGCGCCGGCCGCGCTCGCGGTGCTGCGCGAGCTCGCGCGCCGCGACCCGCTCGACGGCCGTACCGCCTACGCCTACCTGACCGCCTGGGACGACACACCCCCGCCGCCGAGCCCGGTCGACTACGTGCGCTACCTCGCCGAGAGCGACGAGGTGCGCGCGGCCAACTTCTCGGCGGGCTTCAACGACAAGGTGCCGTTCGCGCTCGACCGCATGAGCCTCCTGCTCGGCGACGGCACGTGGGCGCCGAGCCACGTCGACATCCTCAAGATCCGGCTGCGCTCGACGATCTGGAGCGTGTACGACTTCGACCGCGACCAGGACGACTTCGAGAGCGTCACCGCGGCGTGGATCGACGGCCCGGTGCGGGTGGTGCTGCACAAGGGCATGAGCGTCGCCATGATCCTCGGCATCCAGACGCCCAAGCTCTGGAACGACACGATCTTCCTGCCCTACTCCTTCCAGTACTCGGTCGACATCGCGCTGCCGTTCTCGATCCCCGCGATGTTCTCGAAGTTCGAGCTGACCTGCGGGGTCGACTTCGAGGGGCTCACCGGCGCCAAGCTCTACGTGAAGGGCGTGCCCGAGCCGGTCGCCGTCCAGGGCAACCCCGACCGCACCGCCCTCGACGCGCTGCGCGCGAGCGGCGCCGAGCAGCGCGTCACCGCGCTCGACTGGAACGGGGTCTTCTCGCTGACCCGCATCCACATCGACCCGGCGGTGCCGCTCGAGGTCAAGGTGAGGTGGGTCGACGACCCGGCGGCCGAGGACCCGCCCGAGCGCAAGCGCGGCGCCACGCCCGGTCTCTACTTCGATTTCGAGAACTGGCTCGGCGTCGAGCAGCGCAACGTCACGATCGGCACCGGCATCTACCTGCCGCCGGGCTTCCGTCACGGCGAGGAAGAGACCTTCGAGCGGCGCCTCGATCACCCGATCGAGCTGGTGCCGCCGTAAGGCGGTCCGTCGCGCGCCGGCGATCGATCGCGGCCCGCCAGGAGGCGGGCCCTCCGAACGCAGGGCCGAGGACCACGGCTCG
The DNA here is from genome assembly GCA_964392195.1 of uncultured bacterium. Taxonomy (GTDB): domain Bacteria; phylum JADJOY01; class JADJOY01; order JADJOY01; family JADJOY01; genus JADJOY01. Next base: position 5,160 of record CAYMQR010000190.1, read on the forward strand.
GCTCGGAGGGACGGCCTCCTGGCCGTCCGCCGGCCCGCCGCCCGTCACATCTTCGAGAGCGCGCGCTTGGCCAGCTCGACGGCGCCGTCCTTGGGGGCCGGGCGCTTCATCGCGGAGGCGGCCGAGGTGAGGTCGATCGCCAGCACCTCGTTGTCGCGGGTGAGCACCAGCAGCGTCGAGTAGTTGCGCAGCCACACCGCCTCGTCCCCCACCCCGAAGACCGTCTCGCCGTCCGAGCGCTTCTGCAGGAACGCGGGGCGCGCGCCGACGCCGGTGCGCAGCTCGACCATGACCATGCGGCTCGAGGCGTCCGCGAGCGCGAACGCGCACGAGAAGGCGCCGCGGTTGTTCTGCGCCTGACCGTCGCCCACCGCGAGCTTGAGCGTCGCCGCGACGTCCTGGGCGTTCACGAGCTGGCAGGCGCGCGGGTTCTGGTGCTTGGAATCGCCACCCTTGGGCGGCGGTCCGGCCGCGAACGCCGGCGCGGTGAGGGAGAGCGCGAGGGTGGCCGCGGCTGCGGCCGTCGAGAGCGAGAGCGGTGCGGTTCGAGACATGGGGCTCCTCGCGCGCGGGTGGCGCGCCGCACGATCTTAACCCGGCCCGGCGCGGGTCCGTGCGTGGCGAGGTCGCGCTCAGAACGTGACGCTGCCGATCAGCGTCATCACCGCCGGCCGATCGAACACGTTCGCCGCACCGCCCGCGTCCACGACCACCATGCGGTCACCGCGGGTGGCCTGGCCGAGCAGCCACACGGTCGGCGGCTCGCCGCTCCCGGCCGCCTCACGATGGCCGAGCTGGACGACCACCTGCGCGCCACCGGCCGTGGTGGTGCGGAACGTGTCGTCGAACTTCACCTGCAGGTCGGCGCGGCGCTCCGCGAAGCAGCCCTCGACGAAGCGGCCGAGGTCGGACGACGGGCCGTGCATCACCACCGCCGTGGTGGTGGCCTGCGGCGCGCGCGCACGCGCGGCGGCGATCGACGTGGCAGGAAGCGCGCGGCACCAGCCGCGCTCGTTCGGCTCCTGCTTGCCGGCGATCGGGTCGGTCACGGTCCAGCTCGGCGCCGGCGTGAAGCCGCGGCCCTCGGCCGCGAACCTGGCCCAGGTGCCGCGGCTCGCGGTACCCGCCGTCCCGGCGGAGTCGCCCTTCGAGCACGCGGCGGCGGCGACCAGCAGCAGCGACAGGGCGGCGCGCACGGTTCGTTTCGAGTGGCTCATCGGCGAGGCTCCGCGGTGGCGCGAGGCGAGTGGTGCGTGCCTTCTATATCGCCGGCATCGGGCTGCAAAGCGCCGCACGGCGCGGGCACGCCGAGCGGACCCCGGGGATCGGCCGATCCCGGGCCGTGGCGGCGCCTGCTAACATGCGGCGCTCGCGAGCTGGGCTCGGCCCCACCGCCGGCCCGCATCACCTCTCATGACGGTTTCCGAGCTGCGCCGCCAGGAGTGGCTGGTACGCCTGCCGCACGCGGTGCTGGCAGTCCTCGCGGTGGTGGGCGCCGTGCTCCTCGCAGGCGCGTTCGCCCAGCCCGGGATCCTCGCGATGCCCGATCTGGTGGCGCCCAGCGACGCGCCCAACTGGGCCGCGCGGTTCCTGCTGCCCGCCGCGGCGCCGCTCGTGCTCGAGCTGGTGCTGGGCGGCGCGCTCGCGCTGGTGAGCGGCGTGCGGCGGTCGTTCACCCTCGAGCTGACGAGGCGCGCGGAGCACCTCGTGCCGAGCGACGGCTCTTCGGCGGTCGAGCAGGTGCTCGCGCGGCTCACCCGGCTCGGCTTCGACGGGCGGGTCGAGCACGCGGTCGGCAAGACGGTGATCGCGGTGGCGCGCCCGCGCTCGCATCCGTTCCGCGGCTTCGACGGGTTGCCGCTCACCGGCGCGGTCACGATCGAGGAGATCGCCGGGGTCTCGCACGTGTGCGCGACCCTCACGATCGCCACGTTCATCGTCCGCGACACCGGCGAGGCGCTCTACCTGACCCAGCTCGCGGAGTTCCTTTCGGGGCACGCGGAGACGCTACATCCGGTGCGGAGCCCGGCGGTCGGCATGAACTTCGCCGTCGGCTACGCGGCGCTCGGCGTGGCGCTCGCCGCGATCGCGGTGCAGAGCAGCTCGCTCAGCCTCGCGGTGTTCGCGGACACCAGCTCCAAGCTCGGCCTCGCGATGGGCGGGGTCACGCTGTTCGCGATCCTGTTCCAGTGGCGCAACGTGGTGGGGCTGCCGGAGACGGTCGCGGCGATCGCCGCGGCGGTGGTCACGCGGCTGGTGCTGGTTGGCGTGGCGCCCGGCTTCTGAGCGGACGCCGGCGCAGGGGGGAATCCCGCATGAACGGAACGTCCGCGCCGCTCGCGCCGGGGCGCTTCGCGAGCGGCATGCTCGCCGTGGTCGCGGTGGGGCTGGTGATCTCCGGGATCGGGCCCAAGGACCGCTTCACGTGGTTGCTGGAGGTGGCGCCGGTGCTGATCGGGGCGCCGATCTTCCTCGCGACGTTCGGTCGCTTCCCGTTCACGCCGCTCGTCTACGCGCTGCTCGCCGTGCACGCGTACGTGCTGATGATCGGCGGCCACTGGACCTACGCCGAGGTGCCGTTCGGCTTCTGGCTGCAGGAAGTGCTCGGCTTCGCGCGCAACCCCTACGACCGCATCGGCCACTTCGCGCAAGGGTTCATCCCCGCGATGATCGGCCGCGAGATCCTGCTGCGCCGCTCGCCGCTGCGCGGCAGCCGCTGGCTGCCGGTGCTGGTGTTCACGTGCTGCATGACGCTGAGCGTGACCTACGAGTTCATCGAGTGGTGGACCGCGCTCGCGACCGGCACCGCGGCCGAGGCGTTCCTCGGCACCCAGGGGGATCCCTGGGACACCCAGTGGGACATGTTCATGTGCGGGATCGGCGCGGCGACGGCGCTGCTCACGCTGTCGCGGCTGCAGGATCGTCAGATCGCGCGGATCGAGGGCACGCGCTAGCGCGCGGCGGGATCGACGGCCCGCCTCACCAGCCGCGCATGCGGCCGATGGCGCGGCGGTCGCGCTTGGTGGGGCGGCCCGCGCCGCGGCCGCGGATCACGAACGGCCCCTCGGGGCGCGGCGGCGGTGGCGGCGAGTGGTCGACGTAGAGCTGGCGCGCGGCCGGCGCCGGCCCGCGGCGCTCGCCGAGCCCGGCGACCTCGAGGACCAGCCGCCGCTCGTCGCGCTGGACCTCGATGCGGTCCCCGATCCGCACCACCTTGGCGGGCTGCGCGGTGTGGCCGTTCACGGTGACGTGGCCGCCGCGGCACGCCTGCTGGGCGATCGAGCGCGTCTTGTAGATGCGGGCCGCCCACAGCCACTTGTCGACCCGGACGGGCTCGGGAGTGGTCGCGGGCGTGGTTGGATCGACCGGGACGTTCATCGGGGGGCCGACCACGGCGGCCGCGAAAATGTAGCGCGACGAGAGCGAGCCCGTAGGGACGGGCGCCGGCGATCGATCGCGGCCCGCCAGAGGCGGGCCCTCCAGACCGGCGCGCGCCCTGAACGGATCGACCGCAACCCCGACGTACGCACTCGCGCGTATCGCCGGGCGCGCAGCGCGTGCCCCTCCGGCTCGGATCGGGACGCTGGAACGAGCGCGATCCCCGACCGCGCTACGCCCGGACTCGGCAAGGGGCGCGTCGCAGCGCGACGCCACGAGCGAAGCGAGTGACTCGGGGATG
>CAYMQR010000191.1:0-8828 GCA_964392195.1 uncultured bacterium
CAGGCCCTTGCCCTGGAGCTCGACGCCGGGGAAGCGCTCGGCGAGGGCGCGCGCACCGGCGGCCGACGCACCCGCGGTCCAGCAGGAGAGGAGCGTGAGGTTCGGCCACACGCGGCGCGGCACCAGCGCGCCGTCGCGGGCGGCGATCGCCTCGAGGGCGGCGGCGCGCTCGGGGTCGGGGCGCAGGCGCCGCGACAGCACCTTACGGACCCGCGCGTCGATGGTGCCGACGTGGGCGAGGCGTCCGTCGCGGACGTCGCGGATCAGGTCGGCGCCGTGGGTCGCGAGGCCGTCGCACAGCACCGACCAGAAGCTCGGGCTCCACACCGACACCAGGCCCAGCTCGCCGCTCGCGACCAGGAACCGCAGCGTCACGTAGCGCCAGGTGTCGAGGTCGGTGACGTGGCGGACGGCGCGCGGTACCACGCGGGTGGCGGACGTGAGCGCGCGGGCGAGCGGCGACAGGTACTCGGCGTCGTCCTCGACGCCCACCGGCGTGCCGTTGGCGGTGCGCTCGCCGGTCGCGGCGAGCGGCGAGATCGACCAGTACGAGGCGAGCTTCGCGAGCCGCGGGCGGCGCGTGTAGAGGTCGAAGAGCCACGGCGCGATGGCGCGGTCGAAGTCGGTGAGCAGCCCCGGGGTGTAGGGCACGAGCTTCACCGCGCCCGACGAGCCGCTGGTGCGCTCGAAGAAGCGCGGCGCGTCGGGGAAGGTGAGGGCATGCGGGTCGGCGTCCGCCGCCTTCTCGATCCAAGGCCGCAGCTCGTCGTAGCGGACGATCGGCACCGCCTGGCGCCAGCGCTCGAGGTCGTACGCGCCGCGCAGCCCGGAGGCGTTCAGGTAGGTGCAGAAGCGGTTGAGCTCGAGGATGCGGTCGAGGGTGCGCTGCTGCGCCCTGCGCGGCGAGCGCAGCGCGAGGCGGAAGCGCGCGCCGAGGGGCGCGCAGCCGGCGGTGACGAGACCGTTGGCCGCCGCGAGGAGCGAGGGGCGCGTCACGGTGCGGGCGAACGGCGGCGGGTGAGGATCGGCATGGCGGCGGGGAGCGGGGCGGGAGGTCGGCGGTGTGGCGGGAGAGGAGACGCGATCGGTCCGCTCAACGCGGCTTCGCGCTCGCCGCTCGCGTGCCCCGCTCGAGCGGCTCGAGCCCGGCCATGCGGCGGCCCGCGGCGGTGAGGTTGTGCTGGGAAATCTCGCACAAGCACACCATCTCGTCGCCTGCTTCGTGGCCGACGTTACGCGCCGTGAAGAAGCGCACGTGCGGGTTGCGGCCGCGCGACTCGGTGATCTCGCCGACCTCGGCGTGCAGCCGCTGGGCGCCGTCGCGGAAGCGCACGATGCCGGTCGCGGCGTCGAACTCGTCGCCGAAGCGCGTGCTCGCGAGGTGGTCCATGAGGCGCTGGACGGGCGCGGGCGTGGGCGAGTCGTGGCGCGGATAGAACTCGCGGAAGAACACCGGCAGCAGCCGGTAGGTGCGGAAGCCGGACACGATCAAGAACCACCACACCCGTCCTTCGCCCTCGCGCCGGGCGAGGCGGCTCACCGCGTCGATCCAGCTGCGGTGCAGCGCGGGCGTGTTCCAGGCGCTCTTGTCGACGATGGTGTCGCCCGAGAACACCACGGTGATGGGCTCGTCCTCGAAGCGCTCGCGGTAGACGTGGAGGGTCGTGAAGCCGCGCAGCGCGGCGGTCTCGTCCTCGAGCAGGATCACCCAGTTCTTGTTGGCGAGGTCGCGCTCGAAGACCCGCGCCTCGACGCCGTCGAAGTAGCTCGCGAGGAGCCCGTGCATCGACGCGCGCTCGCCCTCCGTGAGGTCGGCGCGCGCCACCAGGCGGCCGCGGATGGACGGCGCCGCGCCGGGATCGGCGAGCTCGGTGGCGGCGGAGGGACGCATCAGTTCGCTTCCAGGAGCTGGCCCGGCCAGGTGCGGTCGCCGAGCGGGTAGTGGTTGCGCAAGCTGACCTCGGCGCGGTGGATGCCGTTGATGAGGAAGAAGTTCCGGAACATGAACCAGTTCTCGCGGTTCACCGGGTCGACGCTGCGGCGCACGATGCTGGGCCAAGTGTAGAAGCTGCGGCGTGCCTCGACGCAGCCGCGCTCGACCTCGTCCGGCGTCACGTTGAGCGGCTTGAACGGCACCTTGTTGTAGCCGTAGCGCTCGTCCATCCACCATTTCTCGTAGAGCAGGCGGCCTTCCTTCGCGAGGCGGTCGTAGAGCGGCGTGCCCGGGAACGGCGTCAGGTGGTTGAAGGCGGTGATGTAGAACTTGTGGCGCTTCGCGAACTCGACGGTCTCGGCGAAGGTCTCGGGAGTGTCCTGGTCGTAGCCGAAGATGAAGGTCGGGTAGAGGCGGATCTTGGCTTCGCGCAGCTTGGCGAGCGACTTCTCGTAGCCGCCCCCCATGGTGTTGAAGTCCTTGTCCATCTGCACGAGGTTCTTGCGGTTCAGGCTCTCGAACCCGATCAGCACCCCCTGGCAGCCGCTCCGGTTGAGCAGCTCCAGGAACTCGGGGTCGTGGGCGCCGTTGATGCTCGTCTGGCTGACCCAGCGGATCTTCAGCGGGATCAGCGCGCGGAAGAACTCCTTCACCTCCTTGATGTTGGAGGTCTGGTTGTCGTCGACGAAGAAGAAGAACTTGCGCCCCTGCGCCTTGAGGTCGGCGATCTCGGCGACCACCTCGTCGAGCGGGCGGCGCGTCTGGCGGCGCTGGAAGTACGTGGTGACCGCGCAGAACTCGCACACGAAGTGGCAGCCGCGGCCGGCCTCGATGAGGCTCACCGGCAGGTAGTCCTTGCCGCGGAAGATCCGGCGATCGGGAGTGGCGCCCGTGAGCGGCGGGCGGTCGGCGAGGCGATAGATCTTCTTCGGGGTACCGTGGCGGTAGTCGTCGAGGAGCTCGGGCCACAGGCCCTCGGCCTCGCCGACCACCACCGACTCGGCGTAGCGCGCGACCTCGTCGGTCTGCAGCGCGGCGTGGAAGCCGCCCATCACCACCGGCACGCCGCGGCGGCGGTACTCGCTCGCGATCTGGTAGGCGCGCTTGGCGGTGTAGGTCTCGACGCTCATGGCGACGAGGTCGGTGGGCTCGTCGAACGGGATCGGCTCCATCCGGTCGTCGTAGAAGCGGACGTCGACGTCTTTCGGAGTGAGGCCGGCGATCAGCGCGGCGGGGAGCGGCTCCATCTGCCAGCCGCGGATGTAGCGCTGGCCCGGGACGCGGCCGATGCAGGGATGGATCAGCGTGAGTCGCATGTCTGGGTTCCCGATCGACCGCGGCGGCGGCCGAACCCGCCAAGACTAGCAGGTCGCCGCCGTGCCCCGCGCGGCCGGGCGCGTGCGCCGGTCCCGGTATAGTTCGGGGCGCGATGGCAGCCTCGATCCGCGTCGACCTCGCGGCGCAGCAGGTCGACGCCGAGCTGCGCCGGCTGGTGCGCGAGAACGCCATGCCGGGCGAGATCTCGGTCGCGTTCCACCGTGAGCCGAGCTTCTTCCGCGCCATCGCGGTGGAGGGTGACCGCCAGGAGGTCCTCGTCCTGCGCGACCTCGCGGAGGTGGGCCGGATCCGCGGCGTCGCGACCCGCTCGACCCGGTGCGTGTACGTGAACGGCGAGGCGCGCCGCGCCGGCTACATCAGCGGGCTCAGGCTCGACCCCGGCATCCGCCAGTCGCTGTGGCTCGCCCGCGGCTACCAGAAGCTGCGCGCGCTCCACGAGGCGGACCCGGTGCCGCTCTACGTGTCGACGATCATCGAGGACAACGCCGCGGCGCGCGCGATCCTCACCAGCGGCCGCGCCGGGCTGCCGGCCTACCGCGACCTCGGCCGGCTGCGGACCTTCTCGATCCACCTGATGGGCCGGCCGCGGCGGATGCGACTCGCGGGCGTCACGGTGGAGGAGGCGCGCCGCGAACTGCTCGCCGAGATCCTGGAGCTGCTCGCGCGCCACGGCGCCGCGCGCCAGCTCGCGCCGGTGTGGAGCGCCGCCGACCTCGCGCCGGGCTCGCCGCGCCTCGCGGGTCTCGCGGTGAGCGATTTTCTGGTGGCGAGCCGCGGCGGGCGGATGGTCGGCTGCGTCGGGCGCTGGGACCAGTCGAGCATCAAGCAGACCGTGGTGGTCGGCTACCACGGCAAGATGCGGTGGGTGCGGCCGCTCTCCGCACTCGCCGGGCGGATGTTCGGCTTCGCGCCGCTGCCCGAGGCGGGGCGGCCGTTTCGCTACTTCTACGCGGCGCTCTCGGCGGTCGACGAGCGCGAGGGCGACGCCGCGGAGATCTACCGGCTGTTGCTCTCGGAGACCTTCGACCGCGCGCTCGGGCAGGGCTACGGCTTCTTCATGACCGGCCGCCACGAGCGCGACCCGCTTCATCCGGTGATCGAGGAAGGGTTCCGCTTCACGCCGTACGACGCGCGCCTCTACGCGGTGTTCTGGCCCGACGGCGCGGCCGCCGCCGACGCCCTCGACGGGCGCCCGCCGTTCCTCGAGGTGGCGGTGCTGTAACGGCTCGCCCGGCCGCCTCAGCCGCCGTTCCAGCGCGCGAGGTGCTCGCGGATGATGGCGATCGCCCGGTCCGCTCCGGTCACGCAGCGCGGGATGGTGAAGTCCTCGGCGTTCGCGAGCGGCGGATCGGTCGCGAGCATCGCCTCGCGCGCCCACTCCACGAGGCCGGGCCACATCGGTCCGACCAGCACCAGCGGCGTCTCGGTCAGGTGCTTCACCTGGAGGAGCTGCCAGATCAGGAAGGTCTCGAGGACCGTGCCGATGCCGCCGGGCGCCACGATGAACGCGTCGGACGTGAGCACGAACTGGTGGAGGCGCGTGAAGAACGTGCGGTGCTCGTAAGCCTCGGTGACGAACGCGTTGATCTCTTGCTCGAACGGCAGGTCGACGCGGATCCCCACCGAGCGGCCACCCTCGGGCGCGCTCGCCGCGCCCTCGTTGGCGGCGCGCATCAGCCCGGGGCCGCCGCCGGTGATGATGTCGCAGCCCATCGCCGCGAGCTCGGCGGCGCAGCGCTTCGTCTCCTCGTAGCCGAACGAACCGGGGGCGAGCCGCGCCGAGCCGAAGATCGTGACGCGGTAGCGTTCGCGCCGCGAGGGCTCGAGGCGGGTGAGGTTGTTGACCGCGTCCCACAGCGCGTGGACGGTGTCGACGAGGACGGCCTTGACCTGGTCCTCGTCGGCGAGGGAGATCCTCGTGGAGGCTCGCGGGGTGGTGTCGGGAGTGGACATCGGCGGGGTCCTCCGGATGGGAGCGCGTGACCAGCGTCACTCTAGTCCGACGCGCGGATCGTGGCCTCGGCGGGCTCGGCCGCGCTTGGCGACGCGGAGTGAAACATGTTTCACTCCGCCATTCGTTCGCCTGCCAAGGAGGCCCACGTGAGCCAGCGTCTGGAAGGGAAAGTGGCGGTCGTCACCGGCGGCGGCAGCGGCATCGGCCGCGAGTCCGTGCTGCGCTTCCTGCGCGAGGGCGCGAAGGTGGTGATCGGCGACCTCAACGACAAGACCGCCGCGGAGGCCATCGACATCGCGTCCGGCGAAGGGCTCGGCGCCAACGTCCGCTTCGTGAAGACCAACGTCGCCGAGGAGGCGCAGGTCTCGGCGATGCTCGACCTGGCGGTGAAGGAGTTCGGCCGCCTCGACATCGTCTTCAACAACGCCGGTCTCCCGGGCGCCCTCGGCAAGATCCACGAGATGCGCGTCGAGGACTGGGACCTCACGTTCGCGGTGCTGGTGCGCGGCGTGTTCCTGGGCTGCAAGCACGGCGCGCGGGTGCTGCGCGCGCAGGGGCAGGGTGGCTCGATCATCAACACCGCCTCGATCGCCGGGCTGAGCGGCGGCTGCGGCCCGCACGCCTACACCTCGGCGAAGGCGGCGGTGGTGAACCTGACCCGCTCGGTCGCGGTCGAGCTGGCGCGCAAGAAGATCCGCGTCAACGCGATCTGCCCGGGCGCGATCCTCACGCCGCTCGTCCACCGCGGCAACAAGGAGGCGCTCGAGCCGATGATGGCGCAGTCGCAGCCGTGGCCCGAGGCGGGTCTCGGCGAGGACATCGCCAGCGCCGCGACCTACCTGGCGAGCGACGAGTCGCGCTTCGTGACCGGTGCCATCCTGGTGGTCGACGGCGGGCTCACCGCCGCGGGACCGCACGTCTACCGTGGCAACTGGGAAGCCTCCGGCAACAGCGTGGACATGGGGACGACCGGGCTCTGAGCGGCTCGGCGCGACTCACGCGGTGACGAACGACGCCGCGCCCCATCCCGCCCTCGAGTGGGCGGCGTCGGGTGCGATGGCGCTGAGCGGGCGGCCCGACGGGCCGCCCGTTCTCGCTCCGGCCGCGCTCGCCACCTGGGCCCGCGAGGCCGTGACCGAGCTGCGCGCGCTCGCGGGAGCGCGGTGGATGCTCGGCGCGCTCGACGGCGCGGCGCTGCTCGGCGAGCGCGCGGCGCTCTCCGGCTACGCGCGGCGCGGCACGATCTCGCCGAGCGGCACGTGCCGGTTGCTGCGCGTCGCCGGGGGCGGCTGGATCGCGGCGAACCTGCCGCGCGACGACGACTGGCGGGCCCTCGCCGCGTGGCTCGAGGACGACGCGCTCGCGGCGCTCGGCGAGGGCGACCGGGAGATGGCATGGGCCGCGCTCGCTGCGGGCGTCGCGCTCGTGGACGAGGCGATCGCGGTGGAGCGCGCGCGGCTGCTCGGGCTCGCCGTCGCGCCGGTGGCGGCGCCGCCGGCCGCGGCGTCGCCGGCGGTGACGTCGACCGCGCGCGGTCCCGGCGCAGCGGCGCGCCCGCCGGACGCCCGGCCGCTGGTGCTCGACCTCTCGTCGCTGTGGGCGGGGCCGCTCTGCGCCCACCTGCTGGGTGGCCTCGGGGCGCGGGTGGTGAAGGTGGAGAGCTCCCGCCGTCCCGACGGCGCGCGCGGCGGCCCGCGGGCGTTCTTCGACCTCCTCAACGGCGGGAAGGAGAGCGCGGCCCTCGATCTCCGGGATGACGCGGATCGTGCCTCGCTGGAGCGACTGGTGGACGCGGCCGACGTCGTGATCGAGGGCTCGCGGCCACGCGCGCTGCGCCAGCTCGGCCTCGACGCCGAGGAGCTCGTCGCCCGGACGCCCGGCAAGGTGTGGGTCAGCCTCACCGGGTACGGCCGCGCCGAGCCCGGCGCCGAGTGGGTCGCCTTCGGTGACGACGCGAGCGCCGCCGCGGGCCTGGTGGCGGCGACCGGGCGCGCGGCGGGCGAGGTGACGCCGCTCTTCTGCGGCGACGCGATCGCCGATCCGCTGGCGGGGATCGCCGCGGCGCTCGCGGCGGCGCGCGCCTGGCGGTCGGGCGAGGCCGCGCTCCTCGACGTCAGCCTGAGCGGCGTGGTGCGCGACCTGCTCGGCGCCGCGCCGATGCCGGGCGGGGCGCGGGTGTGCCGCGCCGGTCTCGGCGAGGGCCACGAGGTGGAGGCGGGGGGCGAACGGCTGGCGGTCGCGGCGCCGCGGGCGCGCGCCCCCCGGGCGGCGGCGGCCGAGCTCGGCGCCGACACCACCCACGTCCTCGCGTCGCTGGGGATCCGATGCTGATCCGGCGCGCCGAGATCGACGGCCGCGTCCCGCTCGACGTGCGGATCGCCGGCGAGCGGATCATCGCCATCGAGAGCGGGCTCGCGCCCGTGGCGGGCGAGACGGTGATCGACGCGCGCGGCGGCGCCCTCGTGCCGGGCCTCCACGATCACCACATCCACCTGCTGGCGCTCGCCGCCGCCGAGCGCTCGGTGCGCTGCGGGCCTCCCCACGTGCGGAGCGAGGAGCAGCTCGTCGCGGCGCTGCGGCGCGCGGCCGCGGAAACGCCGGGCGGCGAGATCGTCCGCTGCGTCGGCTACCACGAGTCGGTCGCGGGCGCGCTCGATCGCCACACCCTCGACCGCTGGCTCCCGGGTCGCGCCGTCGAGCTCCAGCACCGCACCGGCGCGCTGTGGATCGTGAGCTCGGCGCTCGTGGAGCGGCTCGGTCTGGACGCGGGCGAGGACGCGCCCGGCGTCGAGCGGGACGGCGCGGGCCGCGCCACCGGGCGGCTCTTCCGCCTCGACGCGTGGCTCCGCGAACGGCTCCCTCGCCGCGGCCCGCCGCCGCTCGCGGGCGTCGGCGCGATGCTCGCCCGGCGCGGCGTCACCGGCGTCACCGACACCACTCCGACGAACGGCGGCGTCGAGCTCCGGGTGCTCGAGTGGGCCGTCGAACAGGGTGACCTCGATCAGCGGCTCGTGCTCATGGGATCGCCGCGGCTGCCGCCGCCGGGGAGCGCGCTGGTGAGCCGCGGCGCCGTGAAGCTCTTGCTCGACGAGCGCGAGCTCGCCGACCTCGCGGAGCTGGTCGGCGCGATCGCCGCGGCGCACCAGGGCGGACGCGCCGTGGCGATCCACGCCGTCACCCGCGCCGAGCTCGTGTTCGCGGCGGAGGCGTTCCGCGAGGCGGGCGTGACGGCCGGTGACCGCGTCGAGCACGCGTCGGTGGCACCGCCCGAGGTGGCGGCGCTCGTCGCCGAGCTCGGCCTCACGGTGGTGACCCAGCCCAACTTCGTGCGCGAGCGCGGTGACGCGTACCGCGCCGACGTCGAGGCGCGTGACCAGCCGTGGCTCTACCGGTGCCGCGGCTGGGACGAGCTCCGGGTGCCGCTCGGCGGCGGCACCGACGCGCCGTTCGGCGAGCCCGACCCGTGGCTCGCCATGCGCAGCGCCGTCGATCGCCGCACCGAAGGTGGGCACGTGATCGGCGCGGGAGAGGCCGTCACTCCCGAGCGCGCGCTGGCGCTCTTCACCACCGCTCCCGCGGCGCCCGGCGGCGCGCCGCGGCGGG
>CAYMQR010000192.1:0-8775 GCA_964392195.1 uncultured bacterium
GGTCGGGCCGCGCTGGCGGCGTCGAAGTCGGCGATGCGATCCGGGTCGACCGGGTACTCGGGCAGCGCGACGTGCTGGAAGTACTCGGCGCTCCCCTCCACCCACCAGGACGAGCCCTCGGCCTCGGCCTTGCGCTCCCAGTTGTTCCATTGCAGGCAGTGGAACATCTCGTGAGCGATGGTGAGCTTGAGCTCGCGCTCCCCGGCCGGAGTCCCGTATTCGCCGAGGATCGTGCCCTCGTTGACGATCAGCCAGCACTTGCCGTCGATGATGTCCGGGATGGTCTCGCCGAGGATCCTGCCACGGCGTCGGGTGCCGGGAACCGGGTACCGGGTCGTGTCCGCGGTGAAGATCACCGCGGTCTCGGGCACCCCCGCCAGGCGGCCGTAGCGCTGCGCCGCGCGCGTGATGGCGTCACGTGCATTTCGCGCGTGCCAGTTGGAGCCGTGGTGACCGAAGTCCGAGGTCTCGAGCACCACGAAGCTCTTCGAGTCGGGCGCCTCGACGCGGAACTTCTCGCGCACGGTGCAGGCCGCTTCACCCACGCCGGGGGTGTGCGTGGGAGCGTCGAGGAAAGCGTCGCCGCAGCGGATGTCGGCTCGCGCGGCGCCTCGTATCAGGCACGTCGCGAGCGTGGCGAGAACGGCGACGTGCGAGATGCGGCGAAGCATCGTTTCCCTCCTCATCCGACCGGTGAGGCCGCCATTGTGTTCCGCGTTCCGTCGCGACCACAACGGCATCCACGAGCGAGGAAACCATCGCCCGAGAGCACCATCCGGCGCTGACTCGACACCTGACACGCTCGATCCGCACCGGCACGGTGTGCCGCTACGACCCCGAGTGACCGATTTCCCGCGAGATGGCGCGGCCGGGACGCACGGTGATAGACCGGGTGGCTCCGGAGTCCGTGCTCGTGTCCACGGACCGACCCATTCACGCGGAGATCGCTGCATGCCGACGACCACGCTCTACGTCGCCACTCGCAAGGGATTGTGGTTCTTCACGAGCGACGACCGATCGTCGTGGAAGATCGACGGACCGCAGCACTTCGGCTGCATCGTGCACCACGTGGTGCGAGACCCGCGCGACGGGAACACCCTGCTCGCCGGGGTGAGGACGGGCCACCTCGGGCCGACGCTCCAGCGCTCGGTGGACGGCGGCAATACCTGGCAGGAGAGCCCGCAGCCGCCCTCCTTCGCGAAGGGAGAGCCGCGCGGGCGCGCCGTCGATCACGTGTTCTGGCTGACGCCGGGCCACGCGAGCGAGCCGGGCGTGTGGTACGCGGGCACCTCGCCGCAGGGGCTCTTCCGCAGCGAGGACGGCGGCGTGACGTGGAGCGCGGTCGCCGGCTTCAACGACCATCCCGCGCAGAGGTCCTGGGTGGGCGACGACAAGGACGGCACTCCCGACGGACCGAAGCTCCACTCGGTGCTGGTCGACCCGCGCGACCGGAACCACCTCTACCTGGGCATGTCGAGCGGAGGCGTGTTCGAGTCGAAGGACCGCGGCGAGAGCTGGCGCCCGCTGAACAGCGGTGTCTCGATCGACGTGCTGCCGCCGCTGCCGGACGGCCAGGAGTACGAGTTCGGCCACGACCCGCACGCGGTGCAGCTCCACCCGACCCACCCCGACCGCCTGTACCAGCAGAACCACTGCGGCATCTACCGGCTCGATCGCGACCAGGGCGAGCGCTGGACGCGCATCGGCCGCGCCATGCCCGAGGAGGTCGGCGACCGCGGCTTCCCGATGGTGGTGCACCCGCGCGACCCCGACACCGCGTGGGTGTTCCCGATGGACGGGACGGACGTGTGGCCGCGCGTCAGCCCGAGCGGGAGGCCGGCGGCGTACGTGACCCGCGACGGCGGCAAGTCGTGGCAGCGGCAGGACCGCGGGCTGCCGTCCGAGCAGGCGTGGTGGACCGTGAAGCGCCAGGCGATGTGCGCCGACACCGAGGAGGACGTGGGCCTCTACCTCGGCACCACCAGCGGCGAGGTGTGGGCGAGCCGCGACGGCGGCGAGTCGTTCGCGTGCATCGGCCGCCACCTGCCTCACGTCTACGCGGTGACCTGCGTGACGGACCCGTGATGCGCGTCGTGGTCCCGACCCACCTGCAGCGCTACACCGCGCGGGTCGCCGAGGTGGAGGCGGACGGCGCCACGCTCGCCGAGGTGCTGGTCGCCCTCGACCGCCGCTATCCCGGGATCCGCTTCCGGGTGGTGGACGAGCAGGACCGGATCCGGCCGCACATCAAGTTCTTCGTCGGCGAGGAGCTCGCGCACGACCTTGCGGTGCCGATCGAGGGCCGCGACGTGCTGATCGTCGCGGCCTTCTCGGGCGGCTGACGGGGCGCGCGGCTCACGCGCTCGGTACGGCCGCCGGGGTCGCGCCGAGGGCGCGCGCCAGGGCGGCGATGGGGTCGTAGCTCGCGGCGCCGTCGAGGAGCGCGCGGTCGTCGATGTCCCACGGGTGGAACGACGGCCTGAGGAACGCCGCGACGTCGCGCGGCAGCGCGGTGAGCAGCCCCACGGCGCGCTCGCCCGCGAGCACGCGCCGCAGGTTGGCGAGCTGTGCGTCGACCAGCTCCTCCTTCCACATCCGCGCGTCGAGCAGCCGGCCGTCGGCCGCGAGCAGGTAGAGGAAGATCGCGTAGGTCACGACCAGCACCATCGGCACGACCAGCACGAGCCCGGCGATGCGCGTCGCCTGCGAGCCGCCCATCGCGCGGTGCACGTCGAACGCCACCGACTTGTGCTCCATCTCCTCGATCGCGTGCCACACCAGGAGCTCGCGCGCCACCGGGTGCATCGCCTCGAGCTCGGGGAGCTGGTTGAGCGCCTGGTGGCCGAAGCTCGAGGTGAGGTGCTCGATCGACGCCGAGAGCGCGAGCTGGAAGCGCGCCGGGAGGATCCGCCCGAGGAGCCTGAGGCCCTGGCTCTGGAGCCGCTCGAAGCGGGCGAGGCCCTCGAAGTCTCCACCGAACAGGTGGCGGTTGAGCTTGCCGTGCTCGCGCGAGTGGAACCCCTCCTGGGCGCAGAACCGGTCCACCTCCGCGGCGAGCTTGGGGTCGGTGACGGCCTTGCGGTAGCGCTGGACACCCTGCACCACGAACCGCTCGCCGCTCGGGAACACCAGCATCAGCGCGGTCCCGAAGTGGGTCTTCCAGGGGTTGCCGCCGAACCAGTAGGCCGGCAGCGGCGCGAAGTCGAAGCTCGGCCGACGGACGTTGAGCGACACGCCGTCGGGGGTGCCGCTCGCTCCGCGAGGCGTGGGGGGCTGGGTCCTCTTCATGGGTTCCTCCGGGAGGTGGCGAGGAGCTGGTGGCCGCGCAGGAAGGTGAGGGCGGCGCCGATCGCGGCGTCGGACTGCGGGCTCGGGACGGAGGCGAAGGCGTGCGGGAAGCGGGGCTCGAAGCGCACCTCGATCTCGCCACCCGCGGCGCGGTACGCCGCCGCGAAGTGCTCGGTCATCGCGGGCGTGACGTTGACGTCCGCACAGCCCTGGACGACGAGGATCGCGGGGCGCTCCTGGATGCGGCCCTCGCGCACGCGCGCGAGCGGCGAGGCCTCGTGCATGGCTTGCTCGGATGCGAACGCACCCTCGTGGTTCCTCGCGAGCTCCTCGAACACCGCGAGCTTCACGAAGCCGAGCCGGCTGGCGGCGGCGCTCGCGCGGTTGGCGAGGTCGCCCGCGACGCGGCCGACGAGCGGGTGGCGGGACCGGAGCGCGTGGAGCTCGGCGAGCCGACGCGCTGGCGAGCTCAGCCGAGGCCCGGTGCGTCGGCTCGGCCCGAGCCGCTCGCGCAGCCAGCGGTCGAGCGCCGAGAACCGCGCTCCGCGCACCATGTGGTACCGGCCGACTACGTCGAGGATCGGATAGAAGCCGATCGCCACCCGCGGGCGCGCGGGAGGGAGGCCGTCGGCGGTGTCGAGGGCGGGGGTGGGGCGCTCGTCCTCGGTGCGCGGGCAGAGCGCGAGCAGGATCGACAGGAACCCGCCGGTCGAGCCGCCGATCGTGCCGAGGCGACCGACGTCGGCGCCGATCGCCGCCCCGTGGGCGGTGAGCCAGCGCAGCGCGGCGCGCGCGTCGGCGAGGAACGCCGGCCACGGATGCTCGGGCGCGAGCCGGAACTCGGCCGACACGCACAGCACGCCCGCGCGGGCCAGCTCGCGGCACCACGCGAGGTCGACGCGCGGCTCGAAGTGGGTCCATGCGCCGCCGTGGAAGTCGAGGAGGGTCGGGAAGCGGCCGTGGCCCTCGGCCGGCGCCGTGACGAACAGCCGGAGCTCGCGCCCGTCCACCCTCGCGTAGGGGACGACCCACTCGCGGAAGCCGCTCACGGCGCGCTCCGGTCGAGGTCTACCTCGGGGTCGAGGTCGTAGCTGGGAACCTGCTGCGGCGCGCCGACCCGGTCGATCACGCTGCGCAGCGCGTGGAAGCCGCCCACGCGCCGCGCGAGCTCCAGGATCTCGCGTCCTCGCGCGCCGTCGGCGAAGAGCTCGACCATGTTGCCGTTGCCGTCGTGGACGTAGAGGCCCTTGATCATGTCGCCGTGGTTGACCGCCCAGCGCACGCGGATGCCGCGCGCGCGCATCGCCCGGTACAGGCGCTCGAGCTCGGCCTCGCTCCGGACCCGGAAGCCGATGTGCTGGAGACCGGGACGGAGCGCCATGCGGATCGCGGCGAGGCTCGGCTTGACGCGGCGCCGCCCGGCGTCAGAGCGCTCGTCGGAGAGCCGCGCGCGCAGCAGCCGGACCAGCCGCGGCACCAGGCGGTGCAGGCGCAGGAGGGCCCGCGGGCCGCGCGGCAGGCACTCGCCGAGCGCGAGGGTGTGATGGTCGTCGCCGGAGGAGAGGAAGTGGACGCCGAGCTGCTCGTCGACGGCGACCTCCGTGTAGCCGAGGAAGCCCACGTAGAAGTCGAGCGCCGCCCGCAGGTCGGGCACGTTGAGGACCACGTGGGCGAGCCTCGGCGGGGCCGGCGACGCGGCGCGTGGCGCGCGCTTAGCCTCCTCGTCCACGGCGGCGCGCAGGTCGCGAAGCGCTGGATCGCCGTTCATGGCGGTGCTCCTCGTGTCGGAACGCGTGTCCACGCGCCGCTCACCACGCACGGAACGGGTACGCCTTCCACAGCCAGGTCGGCGAGGCGATCGCGGCCGGCCACGCCGGGACGCGGGTGGCATCCGGTGCGTCGGGGTGCGCCAGGTCCACGATCAGGTGGCGCCCCGGGTGCTCGCCGGCGATGCCGAGGTCGGCGATCGGGTCGCACGCGCTGCGCCGCGAGCGGAGCGAGACCCGCACCCGGCGGCTCTCGTGGCAGCGCTCGTTCGGCGCCATGCCGACGAGCAGCGACGGCGCGGCGCCGGGGACGCCGCGGACGTTCACGATCGGGTGGGGGAAGGCGCGCGGGTCGCCCACGCGCTCGGCCGGCGAACCGTCGATCCGCGCCTCCAACGCGAGCACCTCCACGCCGCGGCGGAACACGCTGGCGCGCGCCGCCGGCCCGGCGAAGTCGAGGTCGATCGCGGCGAGCTTCTTGGGGAAGCCGAGCAGCTCGCGGCCGAGGATGAGGGCGGTGTCGTCGTCGACGACCATCCACGCGCAGTGGAGCACCGGCGCGCCGCGTAGCCGCGCGTGGAGCAGCACGCCCGCTTCCCGGTAGCTGAAGCCCATCGCGGTGTCGGGGTAGTCGGCGACGAACACCGTGGCCGCGGCCGCCGCCGGAAGCGCTAGGGCGGGGGGCAGCCAGCGCCGCGCGACGTCCGCGTCGACGGTGACGTCGGCGAGGGTGATGTCGGCGCGCGCCCAGGTCCAGCGCCGCTGGATCAGCATCCGGCGAGTGCGCTCGATCGACCACGCGCCGTCGAGGGAGGCGAGGGCGGCGGCGATCGCCGGGGCCGGCGTGACCGGGCGCGGCGTGCCCGGTGCGTGGGGATTCGGTGCGAGGAGCTGCGCTGCGGGCATGGGCATCGACGTCCTCCGATCGGTGTCATACATATCTGTATGATTCGCTCTTATCATACTCTTGTGTATGATCGGCGCAAGCCCCCCGCACCGGAGCGCCTTTGCCCTCGCCGAGACCCGCCCGCCCGAGCCGCTCCGACGTCCGTCGCACCGCGTCGCCGCGGCCGCGCCGGCGCGTGGGCGTCGACGGCCAGCGCGCGACGATCCTCGCGGCGGCGCTGCGCGCGCTCGCCACCAAGCCCTACGAGCAGCTCAGCGTCGAGGACGTGCTGCGCGAGGCGGTGGTGTCACGCCAGACCTTCTACCGCTGCTTCTCGAGCAAGCAGGCGCTCTTCCACCAGATCTTCCGCGACGGCAACGCGCTCTTCCTGGGCGCGATCGCGGCGCTCGACAAGTCCGGCGACGATCCCGTCACGGTGGCGGATCGCGCGTTGACCGGCGCGCTCTCGTTCGTGGTCCACGGCGGCCCCGCGCTGCGCGCGCTCTACCGCGAGACGATCCGCCCCGATGGCGAGTTCGCGCCCTACCGCGCCGAAATCTTCGAGGCGATGGTGGCCGACATCGGCGGGTGGGCCCGCCGCGATCTGAACGTCCAGGTCGACGAGCTGCTGGTGCGCGCGGTGCTGCTCGCGATCGAGCGGCTCATGTTCGAGCTCGCCGAGCGCGGCACCCCGTCCGCGAAGGACGTCGAGCGCTTCCGGCGCATGGTGCACGTGCTGGTCGACGGCGTGTGGCGCGGGCTGCGCGCCGCGCCCGCGCGGCGCGCGCGCTGATCGATCCGAGCTCGCCGGCCTGCACGGCGGCGCGGGCGCCGTGCCAGACTCGCGCGCCATGAGCGCACCGATCGAGTTCTCCAACGTCACCGCCGTCGCGAAGGCCAACGTCTACTTCGACGGCAAGGTCGTCAGCCACACCATCCGCCTCGGCGACGGCGCCAAGAAGACCCTCGGCCTGATCTATCCGGGCGAGTTCCACTTCGGCACCGACGCCGCCGAGCGCATGGACATCGTCGCCGGCCACTGCCGGGTGCGGCTCGACGGCACCAGCGTGTGGCACGAGTACGGGCCCGGCACCACGTTCCACGTGCCGGCCCGCTCCGGCTTCGACATCGCCGTGGCGTCCGGGATCACCGAATACGTGTGCTCGTTCGAGTGACGCGGATCCTCACGTCTCGGGATGCGAGCGCCTCGATGGCAGCTCGGGCACCGGCCGCCGGTCGTCCCACCAGTGCCGCAGCGCGAGCACCGGGTGGCGGAACAACAGCCGCGGACCGGCATAGCGCATCACCTCGCGGATCTGCTCGCGGATCCGCGGCTGATAGCAGTGGATCGGGCAGTGCGCGCAGGTCGGCTTCTCCTCGCCGTAAGGGCAACGCTGCAGGCGCTTGTGGGCGTAGTGGGTGAGCGCCTCGCACTCCGCGCACAGGCGCGCGCCCGGCGCGTGGTGGTCGGCGCAGTAGCGACCGATCAGCGCGGCGATGGTGCGGAACTCGCGCTTCCGGCGCGGCGGAAGCGGCTCGTCGGGGCTCTCCATGGCGTGCTCAGGATGGCACGCCCGCGAGCGGGATGCGGCGCGCAGCGACCGGCCCGCACGACGCGCAGAAGCCGTGGCCGCGCAGGTCGAGGCTCTCCACGTTCGGCACGAAGCTCATGATGCAGCCGCGGTCGGCGCAGTGACCGAGCCCGGCGACGTGCCCGAGCTCGTGAAGGATCTCGGTGACGGTGCGTTCGAGGGCGAGCGCCGGGTCGGGCGGCTGGCCGTAGAACTCGGGCGCAAGCCGCGCGAGCGACACCAGCGCGACGCGGCCGCCGAGCACCGCGCGGCCGAACACGTGGGTGAAGATCGGGATCGCGAGGTCGAGCGCGGTGATGCCGACCAGCACCGTGCCGGGGCCGCCGTCGAGTGCCTCGATCGAGCGCAGCAGCGCGTCGGCGTCGTGTTGCGGCCGCTCGCCGACCAGCGGCGGGCGCGGCAGACCGGGGTGGGACGCGATCTCGCACGGCACCGCCACCCGCCGGCTCAGCGTCGACGCCACCGCCGCGGCCGCCGCGTCGCCGAGGTCGACGGGCACGAGCGCGATCCGGTGCACGCGCTCGGAGGAGCCGGGCGGTGCGGGCAGCGCGGCGCCGTCAGGTGCCACGCGCGTGGGGAGCCTTGAGCTCGTAGCGGGTGATCTTGTCGTAGAGCGTGCCGCGGTCGATCGCGAGCACCCGCGCCGAGCGCGAGATGTTCCAGTCGCACTCCTCGAGCACCCGCAGGATGTGCGCCTTCTCGGCGTCCGCGAGCGAGAGCGGCGCCACGTCCTTCGACGGGCCGAGGACCCGCACCGGTAGCTGCTCGGCGCGCAGCTCGCCCGAGCGGCCCAGCACCAGCGCGCGCTCGATCGCGTTCTGGAGCTCGCGGACGTTGCCCGGCCAGTCGTAGGCCTCGAGCGCGGCGCGCGCCTCGGCAGTGAGCGTGGCGGGCGGCCGGTTCATGGCGCGCGCGTAGTGCTCGACGAAGTGCTCGGCGAGGGGGACGACGTCCTCGCGCCGCTGCGCGAGCGGCGGCACGTCGATGACGAACACGTGCAAGCGCCAGTAGAGGTCCTCGCGGAGCTGGCCGGCCTTCACCATGGCGTCGAGGTCCTGGTTGGTGGCGGCGATGACCCGGAAGTCGAGCCGCACCGGCTGCTGGCCGCCGACCCGGGTGACGGTCTTCTCCTCCAGGACCCGGAGCAGCTCGATCTGCATGCGAGACGACACCGTGCCGATCTCGTCGAGGAAGATCGTGCCGCCGTCGGCGAGCTCGAACTTGCCCTTGTGGCGGTGCTGCG
>CAYMQR010000193.1:0-8717 GCA_964392195.1 uncultured bacterium
AGCGTGACGGTCGCGCCGGTCTGCACCGACTGGTCGGGCCCGGCGTTCGCGACCGGCACTCCGTTGGCCGCGATCGCCGTCACCACGATCTCGTCCACCGTGCTCAGGTCGGTGCCGTCACCCACGAGCAGCGTGATCGTGTAGGTGCCGGCGACGTCCGCGAGGAAGAGCGTGGTCGCGGCGTACGGGTCCTTGATCCCGGCGACGCTGCCGTCGGGACGCGAGGTCATCTCCCACACGTACGTGATCGGGTCGCCGTCGGCGTCGCCGCTGCCGCTGCCGTCGAGGGTCACCACCGAGTTCACCGCCACGGTCTGGTCGGCGCCGGCGTTCGAGGTGGGCGCGCGGTTCGACCCGGTGGCGGTCACCACCACGCGGTCCGCCACGCTGTCGAGCTCGCCGTCGTTCACGACGAGCTCGAGCTCGTACGTGCCGGCCACGTCCGCCGTGAAGGTGGGCCGCGGCGCCGTGACGCTCGAGAGCTGCGCGCTGCTGCCCGTGGGCTGCGAGACGAAGCTCCACTCGTAGGAGATGGACTGCCCTTCGGGGTCGGTGCTCTCGGAGCCGTCGAGGGTCACCACCGCGCCGGTCGCGACCGACTGGTCGCGTCCGGCGTTGGCGGTCGGAGACTCGTTCTCCGGTAGCGGCGTGGAGCCGTCGTCGGACGAGCCGCACGCCGCGCCGAACGCGAGCAACGTGCCGAGAGCGAGAACCAGACCGAGCCTGCGCATGCGATCCCTCCGTACCGAACCACGAGTGACGACGGTCCCCGTCCACCGCGCGAGCCCGGCCCACGCCATCGGGCGCAGGCCGGCCGCTCGCCGGCACGCGTCGCGGCCCCGCGTGCCACAGCGGCCGGGGCGCGAGAAACGGCGAACCGGATGGCGAGCGCGCGCGAAGCCAGCGATCCGGACCCGAGGTGCCCGGCCCCCGAGGCGGCGGGCGCCCCGCTGTGCCACCCTCTGCCACCCCGCGCACCGAGAGGACCATGACCACCATCCACGATTCGACGCCCTCTCCCGGATCCTCGAGCGCCGCGCAGGTGCTCGGCCAGCCGTTCACGTTCCGGCGCGGCGGGTTCACCGTGAAGAACCGCCTCCTCAAGTCGGCGATGAGCGAGATCCTCGCCTCGCCCGCCCACGCTCCCACCGTGGCGCACGAGCGGCTCTACGCCGCCTGGGCGCGGGGCGGGCTCGGCCTCGCGATCACCGGCAACGTCATGGTCGACCGCCGCGCCCTCGGCGAGCCCGCCAACGTGGTGGTCGAGGACGAGCGCGACCTCGCCGCGCTCACGCGCTGGGCGAGCGCCGCCAAGCACGACGGCTGCCACGTGTGGATGCAGATCAACCACCCGGGCAAGCAGTCGCCCACGTTCTTGAGCCCGGAGCCGGTGGCGCCCTCGGCGGTGCCGCTCGGCGCCGGGCTCGAGAGCGCCTTCGCCACGCCGCGCGCCCTCGAGCCCCACGAGATCGAGGTGCTCGTGCAGCGCTTCGCCACCACCGCCGCGATCGCCAAGAAGGCCGGCTTCGACGGCGTGCAGATCCACGGCGCCCACGGCTACCTGGTGAGCCAGTTCCTGTCGCCGCACCACAACCGCCGCGACGACGCGTGGGGCGGCACGCTCGAGAAGCGCGCGCGCTTCGCCCGCGAGATCCTGGCCGCGATGCGGCGCGCGGTCGGCGAGAGCTTCCCGATCGGCATCAAGCTCAACTCCGCCGACTTCCAGCGCGGCGGCTTCACCGAGGACGAGTCGCTCGAGGTGATCCGCATGCTCGCCGAGGGCGGCATCGACCTCATCGAGATCTCGGGCGGCACCTACGAGGCGCCCACCATGACGGGCGCCGAAGTGCGCGAGAGCACCCGCCAGCGCGAGGCCTATTTCCTGGTGTTCGCCGAGCGGGTGCGCGCGGCGGTCGACGTGCCGCTCGCCCTCACCGGCGGCTTCCGCACCGCCGAGGGCATGGCGAGCGCGGTCCGCTCAGGCGCCGTCGACCTGGTGGGGCTCGCCCGCCCGCTCGCGCTCGAGCCCGACCTGCCGCGGCGGGTGCTCGGCGGCGAGGCGTTCACGAGCAAGGTCCGTCCGCTCTCGACCGGCGTCCGCAAGATCGATCAGCTCATCGCCCCCGACGTGTCGTGGTACGAGAACCAGATCGCGCGCCTCGGCGCCGGCAAGTCCACCAACCCGGACCTCGGCGTGTGGCGCTCGGCGCTCATCAGCGTCGCGCGGCTCGGTCTCGGCGCGGTGCGGATGCGGCGCGCGCGGTCGTGATCAGCGCCGTTTGCTGATCATCGCGCGCGCGAGGGTGAGGCGCTGCTCGAGCTGCTTGATGGTGGCGAGGCTGATCTGGCGCACGCCGATCATCGAGTTGAGCTCGGCGTTGACCTCGGCGTGGGTGCGGCCGTGGATCCGCACCAGCGTGCGCACCGCGTCGCTGTTGGCCTCGCGCAGCGCGCGCCGCCGCGCGAGCGCGCCCGGCACGCGCTGCGCGCGCGGGTGCTCGAGCCGCGGCGGGTGCGGGTCGGGCTCGGGCATCGGCACCGGGGGCGCGCGCTTGAGGAGCGCGGGAGAGCGCTCGCCCGCCACCGCGCCGGCGCCGGCCGGCAGGGTCAGCACCAGGTCGGGGATCTCGTCCTCCGCGGGATCGAGGGGCTCCGCGCCGCTCGCCGCGTCGGCCTCGCCTTCGGCGTCGGCGCCGTAGACGCGCACGTTCTCGATCGGCCGCCCGTCCTCGTCGAGGGGCACCGCGGAGATCGCGGCGAACAGCGAGAGCTGGTCGTCCTCGGCGTCGGGATCGACGCCGCGCGGATCGAGGAGGTCGACCCGCGGAAGCTCGTCGCGGCGACGGTCGCGGCTCAGGTTGTGGCGGCGCTGCTCGGCGATCGCCCCGCCGAAGGTCCTGAGCCGCGCGTCGTCGGGGATGAACATGTACGCGGCCTGCGCGCGCAGGTGCGAGTTCCACCGCACCAGCCGGCCCACCGCCTGGCGGAAGAAGAGCTCGGTGACGGTGTTGGTGGCGTAGACGCCGACCCGTAGCCGCGGGATGTCGACGCCCTCGGACACCATCCGCACCGCCACGATCCACGGCGCCGAGCCCTCGGCGAAGCGGCCGATCTTCGCGGTGGCGGAGGGATCGTCGGAGGTCGCGATCGTCGCCGACACGCCGAGCTTGCGCGACAGGATCGCCGCGATGCCGCGCGCGTGGTCCTGGTCCATCGCGATCACCAGCCCGCCGGCCTTCGGGTCGCGCTCGCGCAGGTGGACGAGCTGGGCGTGGGCCTGCGCGAGCACCACCGGCAGCCACTCGCCCGACACGTCGAGCGCGGTGCGCAGCCGCTGGCTCGAGAGGTCGCGGGTCAGCGCGTCCTGGAAGGTGGCCTCGTGGACCTGTCCGTCGGGGGCGGTCCACTCCATGCGCCCGTTGATGCGCGGGAAGTAGACCGGCCGCACCACGCGCCCGTCGCGGAGCGCGTCGCCGTAGCCGTACTCGAAGTCGGGCTGCGCGACGTTGGCGTGGTAGCGGATGAACGGGATCGTGATCTGGTCGGAGCGAAACGGCGTGCCCGACAGCGCGAGGCGACGCCACGCCCACTCGAACGCGTTGCGCACGCCGTCACCCCACGAGCGGCTCTCGCCGGCGTGGTGGACCTCGTCGAGGACCACGAACGCGTTGCGGCACAGGTCGCGGAACACCAGCGGCATGCCGGCCACCTGCTGGTAGGTGACGACGATGCCGTGGACGTCCGACGGCAGCCCGCCGTAGCCGACGGTCCACTCCGGGTCGAGGTGGATGTCGAGGCGCTCGGCGGCGTGCGCCCACTGGTGCTTCAGGTGCTGGGTCGGCACCACGATTACCACCCGCCGCACCGAGCGCGCCACCAGCGCGCGCCGCGCCGCGGTGAGCGCGAAGGTGGTCTTGCCGGCGCCAGGGGTCGCGACCGCGAGGAAGTCACGCGCGCCGCCCTCCTCGAAGCGCGCCAGCGCGGCGCGCTGCCACGGCCGCAGCCGCAGCCCGTCGAGGCGGTGGGGGTGCGCGTGGACCGCGGCGGAGCCGGCGGCGGGATTCGCGTGAGCGGGGCGGTCGGCGACGGGGGCGGTCGGCACGGCGAGCGCAGCGGAGGACGGGAGCCGGGGAGCCCGTGCGAGAGGACCTTGGGCCGTCCGCTCGCGAAGGCGCGCCGAGATTACCCAAAGCACCTGGCGAGATCCACGGCTGTCGTCACGGCTCCGCGAGACGATCCGGAAAACCGCCACGGCGCGCCGGCGGGAGGCCGCGCCGGGGTCCGGCACGGATCTCGCTCAAGGCACCCGCGCGCCCTACTCCCACCACCCCGCGAGGATTCACCATGCTGCCTCAAGGCCCTGTGATCACGACGAATCTTCCCGAGGCATTGGCCGCGATCCCGGTCCGCGCGGGACTCGAGCGCGCGTTGCATCGTGCGCTCGCGGGCTTGCACTTCACCCGTCCCGCCCGTGACCGCGCGAGCCGCCCCGCCGCCGCGGCGGTGTCGCACCTGCCGCCGCTAGCGGCGCGCGAACCAGCTCTTCACGCGTGACCAGGTCGTCGCGGCGCCGTTCTCGCCCGCGGTAGCGCCCGCGGCCGGCGGGACCGGACCCGCCGGGCCGTCCTCGGCGCCCTCCCAACCGTCGAGGCGCGCGCGCGACAGCTCGCCGCCGTGCAGATCCCACCAGCCACGCGCGTCCCCCACGGTCCAGCTCACGCGGCTCGGACAGGCGGCGAAGCTCGCGGCCAGCCCGCGCGCGCTCGACGGACGCCGGTCCGCGGCGAACTCGAGACAGCGCATCAGCAGCTCCTCGAGCACGGGGTCGACGCGGCGGCCCAGTCGATCCGACGGCGGCACCACAGGGACGAGGCGTTGCGCTTCCATCAGCCGGAACACGTTCTCCACGGAGGACGGCGGCGTCGCCGTGAGCAAGAAGTAGCCCACCGCGCCGACCGAGTAGAGATCGCCGCTCGGGCCGAAGGCCTTCGGGTCGATGAACGCCTCCGGTGGCATGAAGGCGGGCGTTCCCACCATGCCGGCGAGTGAGAACGAGCCGCTCCCGCCTCGCTCGAACTCACGGGCCAGACCGAAATCGAGCACCTTGACGAAGTCGGGAACGCCGCCCTGATCGGCCAACCGTACGTTGGACGGCTTGACGTCGCGGTGCACGAAGCCGAGCGCGTGGGCCTCGCCGAGGGAGCCGCACACCTGCGCGAGGATGTTGGCGACTCGACCATCGGCTTGGGGGCCGAATCGCTCCACGAGCTGATCGAGCGCGAGCCCCGGGACCAGCTCCATCGCGTAGTAGAACCCGCCCTCCTTGGTCGCGCCGAAATCGTACACCTGCACGGTGTTCGGATGGCGAAGCCGCGCCGTCACCTGAACCTCGCGCTCGAAGCGCGCCCGGTCCGCCGCCGTGACCAGTTGCGGGCTCAGCACCTTGACCGCCGTGGGCCGGCGCAGGAAGCGATGGCGCCCCAGGTACACCGTGCTCGAGCCACCTTCCCCGATCGGCGCGACGAGGCGGTATTGGCCCGCCGACTCCGCGGCGGCGAGGCGCTTGCCGACTTGCGAGAACAGCCGAGCCGAGACCAGTGCGGAGGCGGCGCTCAGCACGACCATCGCCACCGCCGCCATCCAGCCGAGCCGCGGTACCGCGAGCGCCGACATCTCCTCGGCCAGCTCCATCTCCGTCACCACGCCCACACGGTGCTCGGGCAGCCAGCTCCAACTCCCGATGCACATCCGGCCGTGGTAGCTCCGGTAGCCCGCGACGTCCGAGCCGCTGCGCCCGCTCACCGCTTCGGCGACCGGCCTGGCGAGCGGTAACGACAGCCACGGTCCGACGGATCGCCTGCGGTCGCGCAGATCGGCTGGAGGCGCGCGCGCCTCGAGACGGAACCGAGCGCCATCCGCGGCCCCCAGGACACCACGCGCCCTCAGCTCGTCGACGTAGCGGGGCTCGGTGAGGAAGACACCGCGCGAGTCGAACGCGTACGTCTCCGCGGGTCGCTGGCGGCTCGGATCCCACTGCAGCAAGCGCTCGAGACGTTCCCGCGACGGGATGCGGAACACCAGCACCGCGACCACCCGCTCGTCCGCGGCGCGAACCGGACTGGCCGTGAACATCGCGGACTCGATCGGCTCGGTCAGATCCGGTCCGTGCGTCGCATCGACGACGCGCGTGACGGGTGGTGTCGCGACCGCATGACCGTCGAGAGCCTGCGCGAGCAGCGGCCGCGCTTCCAGCTCGACGTAGGCACCGAGGCGTCGATCGTCGCTCGCGGCCAGGATTCGCCCACGCCGGTCGAGCACATCGAAGCCCGAGCAGCCGGCGACCGCGCACGCGCGACCGAGGTCGGCGCGGATCGCCGCCAGCTCCGGCGCGTGGCGGAGCTCCTCCGGCGACGCCTCCGCCTCGCCATCGACCAGGCGCACGATCTGCGCGCGCACCTCCTCGTCCGTGGTCCACAGCATCGCGAACTCCTCGCGGGAGTCGAACCATGTGCGGAGCGCCACCAGGTTCGCGTCGTGGAGCATCGCCAGATGCTTGGCCTGATCGCGCCTCATCTCGGCGCGGGTCGCGACGTCCACGGCGACGCCGCCAGCGACCAGCAGCATCGCGAACCCGAGCGCGAACCGCGCCCAGCCTCGGTAGAGAGCGCTGGCCGCCTCGTCCGTCCCCGCGCCGCGCAGCAAGCTCAGCACGCGCTGCGTGGTCGGGACACGGGGCGACCGGGACACGGACGACGGGCTCATCGGGCCCTCTGCTGGTCCGCGAGCGTCACTCCCATGGAACGCGCCAGCCCCATCTCGCCGGCCCGACGGCACGGGAGACGGACTGCCTGCGCTCCACGGCCGCGAGCAGGCTTCCAGCAGGCCAACTCCGCCGACCGGCGATGTCTGTGCGCTAGATCACGCTGCGCCCGAGTCTCAGCGCGCCACGCATCCGAAGCCGCGCGCCTCGAAGTCCGCCTTCGTGCAGTAACCGCCGACTGGCCAGTAGGCGCCCATCGCCGCTGGTTGCTGATCCTTGGGAAGCTGCGAGATCGACTTGGCCGACTGGGTGAACGAATCGTTGGCCAACGTCTGCCGGTAAATCAGGATGTTGTAGTAGTGCACGGGCGTGCCGGTGCCCCACGCCCGACCAAACCGGTCGTAGACGACATCGCTGCGGCGGTTGAGCGCGCCCCAGGCAAGCCAGCGGGCGTTGAAAGTGGTCAACGCGGTGGTGCTCGGTCTGGCGCCGGGATCTGACACCACGATCGTGGCGAATCCGTTCGGATCCAGTTGAGCCTCGTCGTCCGAGATGCAGCGATTGACGTTGGTGGTGTAGGGGTCGTCCGAGCAGATCGACCAGAAATGGACCTGGCGACCCAGGTATACCGGTTCGCCGTTGCGAGTATTCGGATAGGTCGGCGCCTTGAAGCGCACGACGTAGACGTCCTTGGTCGTCTTGGGCCGGAGGAACTCACGGCTCAGGAGTGCGGTCATGTAGTAGTTGGCGCCGTTCGGGAAATAATGCGCGGAGTACGGATCCGTGATCGACCACGCCGGCGGGTTGGTGACGGCGAGCCGCCGCTTCGGTGTCGTGCCGATCCACGCTCCGTTGTCGAGCCGGCCCCACGGCGTCAGATCCTCGGGATCGATAAAGGGCTGGACCGGACAAGTGATCATCGATTGCCCGTTCAGCGCGAGGGCGGGGAGCGTCGGGTTGGTGGCGCCGCCGGCGGGATCGAGCGGGTCGGTCGCGTGATAGACGCGGTAAAGAAGCCGCGTGCTCGTCAGGGTGCCCGAGTAGATCGTGTTCGGAGGCGCGTTCGCTGGCCGCTCACCGAACACGACGTACACCGTGTAGGTGCCATTTCGGGTACCCGACACGTACGGATTGTTCTCGCCCGGATCTGGCGCGATCGCGGAGTCGTCGATGAAATCGACGAGCTGATCGGACGTGTAGATCTCGAGCGCCATGAAGCGAGCCAACGGGAAGCGCCCGTGGATCGTCAGCACCGAGCCGAGCGGTGCGTTGAGCTCCGTGACCCAGTAGGTGGTGGTGCTCGCCTCGGGATAGTTGTTGTTCATCAGCCCCGTGGTGTCGCTCCGCGGACCTCCCTGTATCGGCCAGCCGGTACAGGGCGCGCGTCCACCGTCGGTGGCCGGTCTGGCGGGGTCCGACCAGATCGATAGGAGTACGAGGATCGATCCCGTGGTTCGAACGAGAGTGGCGATGGTCCTCACGGCTACGTCCTCCGGCTGGGGAGTGGGTTCCAACCGCTGCAAGAGCAGCCGCCGTGCCGTTCGTGAGCGCACCACAGGTACCGAATAGCAACAAGTGAAAAACCCAGTCTCAGATCTTATTTAGACAACAAGATGCCGCGCCGGCCCGATACAGATCGGTTCCGCCACTGAAACCGGCCTGACTTTGGTCACGTCGCGCCAGCCGGCCCGGGTGCGCGATGCATTGGCGCATCTAGGGCGAATTTGACGGCTCGAGCGTGCGCGACCGAAGCCCGTCGCCAGCTGGCGAGGACCTTGCACGACTCGGCGCTCGTGAGATGCGGCGGACGACTCGTTCCGAGATCCGTGCTACGCGGATGCCCGGATTTGCTGGCGAGGTTCCGGATCTTGCTGGTCGCGAAGATCCGGGATCGAGAGGAGCCGTGGCCTACGCGGAGCTGACCAAAGTCATGCGCGTCACCACCGCCGCCTCGGCG